>DATAJI010000069.1:0-5195 GCA_036262195.1 Solirubrobacteraceae bacterium | reverse complement strand
CTCAACACCTCAACCTTCTCCACCGCCGCCGCCATCGCAGCAGTCCTAATCAACAACGCCATCACCACGGCAGCGCTACCGGCCGGCGCAAGCACTGTCGAGCAGCACGGCCACGATGACAATCACGATGACGTCGGCCGGGTTGTCGCCCCACGTTCCGGCCGTGGCGCCGTTGCCGAGCACCCTGGTCAGGGCCACATCCTTGACCGCATCACGGAGCAGATGTGATCGGAGAGCTCATTGAGCCTGTCCAGCCCCCCGCTCTTCGGCCCATTCGGTGCTCGCGCCCCGGCTCGCGTCTGCGTCCGGGTGATTTGGGACGCCTGAGGGCCACTACCGCTTTTCGGCTCGCCGGATCGCTCTGTGTGCGGCACGCTAGGCTGAGGACTGATGGCGCGGCTGGTCGGGATCAACCACGTGGCGTTGGAGGTCGACGATGTCGACGCGGCGCTCACCTGGTACGGGCGCTTCTTCGATTTCGAACTGCGTGGGCGCGCGGGCGCGCGGATGGCGTTCATCGACATGGGCGACCAGTTCATCGCGATCGCGGCGGGACGCTCACAGGCTCCAGATGAGGCGCGCCACTTTGGGCTTGTCGTCGACGACAAGGAAGCGGTGCGAGCGGCACTACGCCGCGACGGCGTGGAGGTACAGCCTTCCGGGTCGCTCGACTTCCGCGACCCGTGGGGCAACAACGTCCAGGTCGTCGACTACCGCGAGATCCAGTTCACTAAGACAGCGGCGGTTCTACAAGGCATGGGCTTAGACGCGCTCAACAAGAGCGAACGCGCACTCACCGAGCTGCGCGACAAAGGACTCGCCGGCTAGCGTCGACACTCGACCTCCTCGTTCCCCCGGCTCTCGCTCGTCGCGCGTAGCGAGCGTCAGGCGTGGGGGTTGCGCGCGTGCTCGCTTTGGTGTCATTGCGACCGCGTCGTGGACGACGACTGCTCTGAGGTTTCGCGAGCGCCTCGTTTAGCTGGCGAACGTCCAGGTGGTGCCTTGAGGGCCGAGTGGTTTGGTGACGGTGCCGTTCGGGCCGTTGAAGGTGATGGTGAGCGTGTCTGGCGCTGAGGCTGGTGGCGCGCTCTCACCGAGGCCGTCATATACAGGGAGCGACCCGGTGGGGTGTAGGGCGGTCAGGAAGACGTTGTTCTGGACGGGGAAGGTTTTCGTAGCGCCGCCGTAGAGGGTCAGCGTGACGGTGGTAACCCCGTCCGGTAGGACGCCGGCGATGTACATGGGGAGGCCGCTGTGCGGGTCCGCCTCGCTGTCGGGCTCTGGAGGGCTGGGGTCCGGAGGGCCGATCGTGTCGAAGAGATCACCGTCGGCGACAGTGTTGCCGGGAGGGAACGTGTCATTGCAGTTGGTTCCGTCGCACGCGTGTTGGGCGCTGATGCTGGCAGAGGTCGCTGGCATGCAGCCGGGCCCGCCAATGGCTGCCGCGTACGGGCTGCCTGCGGTGACCGGCCCGACTGCCAGGCAGACAAGACCATCGTTTCCCGGCATGACCCATGCGCCGATGCCGTTGGACTCCTGCGCGAGTCGGGCGAGCGCGACGTCCGCGCCGTCTTCGCCGATGCCCATCGCAACCTTTGGGTTAGAGATGATCGCGCCGGCCGGGATCGCGTCTGCGCTGGTGACGGCGCGCCGCAGGATCGCGAGGTCTGCGGTCTGGTCGGGGGTCATCGTCGTCGCGGGCGTCGCGTATTGGCCTTGGTAGAGGTACTGCTGGTCTGTGAGTGCGCTGCCGCTTAGCGCGTCAGCGATCGCGACACCACCAGCGCCAGCCGAGGCAGCCACGAGCACACCGGCGATCACGAGGTGGCGGCGAGCGAGGGAGCGCAGCCGTCGCCCAGCAGACGGCTTGGAGGTCGCTGCGCGTGCGGAAGCGGCAACGTGCAGGGCGTGTTCGGCTGCGAGTAGTTGGCCGCCGATACGG
This sequence comes from Solirubrobacteraceae bacterium, assembly GCA_036262195.1. Taxonomy (GTDB): domain Bacteria; phylum Actinomycetota; class Thermoleophilia; order Solirubrobacterales; family Solirubrobacteraceae; genus Palsa-513. The sequence goes on along the minus strand of DATAJI010000069.1, from coordinate 3,253 downwards.
TCGAGAGCGTCAGGCATCGTGATCCTCCGTTGCGACGTGGCGTAGCGTTTTCAGTGCGCGGCTGACACGCATCCGTACGACTGCCGGGGAACAGTGCAGCTCGCTCGCGATCTCCGTGTAGTCGCGCTCGTCGACGATCCGCGCTTTGACCGCGAACGCCTGGTCGGCCGGCAGATAGCGATCGAGATGCTCGAGCAGGTCTGTGACTTCTGCGATCTCGCTGATCCGCTCAACGTCCTGATCGTCTAGCTCCAGCCGCTCGAATGAGAGGCGTTGCCGCGCCGCGTTCTCAACTCGGCCGCGGCGGCAACTATCGAAGAACTTGCGCTGCGCGATCGTGAACAGCCACCCGATCGGTTCGCTCGGCAGCTCGCGCGCATGATCGTGGACCGCTACCAGAGCCGCAGCGAACGTCTCGGCGGTCAGGTCCGCAGCGAGCTCCGGATTGCGAACACGACCAGCGTGGTAGGCCAGGACCGCGTTGCGATGACGGCGATAGAAGACATCGAACCCCGAACCGTCAGCCCGGCTCGCCGCGAGCAACAGCCGGTCGCTGCGCGAGTCCACATCACGCCCCATAACTCTTAAGACGCACGAGCCAAGGATGTGTAACAGACGGCCGACCGCCGATAGTCCGACCGCCGGTACGGCCAGCTAACTGCCAGACCCGCGCTCCCTGCTCGCGCGATGGGAGCGCCAGCGGTGGGGGCTTGCGCGTGGCTGCTTTCTGCGGATGCGAGCGCGGTTTGCGCGCGCCGTCGGGTGAGCGAGATGGGCTGGGAGGGTGCGCGCTGCTGTCAGAAGGAGTAGTTGTGCCGCCGACTATTCGCCGAGGCTGCTGGGAGCGGCTTGTTTGCGTGGCTCAGTGGGTATGACGCGTAGGGCGCCTGTGAGGTGTTTGGTACTGAGGACCTTGAATGCTCGGCCGATGGCCGTGGTGGGCCCGTTGACGTGTGCGTGGCCTTCTCGGTGGGCGCGTGCTGGGGTGATCTGGCCGCTGACGAGTTTCAGCAGGGTGGGGAGGTCGCACTCGACTGTGACGTCGGCTTTGAGTGGTGCGGGGCCGGAGCGTGGTGTTGCGTCGCCGTCGTCGATGAGGATGTGGAAGTACGTGTCGGCGATTCGAAACTCGTACGTTTCGTGGGCGCCGTGCGTGATCTCGGGGGGCGCGAGGCCGCATAGTACGAGCGCGAGTGTCGCGGGTCGTCCGCTGCGGGGATCGATGCGTGGATCGAGCGGGCGGTCGATGCCCCAGGCGGCAAGGCAGATGACGAGGGGGCGTAGGCGCTCGCCGTCGTCGGTGAGGGCGTAGACGCGGGCTTCGCCCGGCGGTGGCAGCGTCCGCTTCTCGACCACGCCGTCTTGCTCGAGGGACTTGAGGCGGTCGGAGAGCCGGTTGGTGCCCATCGCCGGCAGTGCTGTGAGGAGGTCTTTGAAGCGCTTGGGCCCGAGCAGCAGCTCGCGCACGATCAGGAGTGTCCAGCGCTCACCGACCACATCCAGCCCACGTGCGATCGGACACGGCTGCCCATAGGTGCGGCCTTCCATCGCTTAACAATATCCTGCGGTACTGATAACTATATGATATGTATAGTGCTCGTCAGCGTCGGCGGACGGAGCGCTTCCGGTCGCTTAACTACCTAACGCAGCGGGAGACGGCCATGAGCACAGGTGAGCAGCGGGACGGGCAGCTTGGAGTGGTCGCGCGGGTCGCGGGCTGGACGACGCGTCACCGGTGGATGGTTCTCCTCGGCTGGGTCGTGGCACTCGTCGCCGCATTGGGTGCGTCGCATGCCGTCGGCACGAACTTCTCAAACAGCCTGTCGCTGCCGGGGACCCAGTCTCAGCGCGCGGTTGATCTGCTGCAGCGCGATTTCCCAACCCAGTCCGGCGACCAGGACCAGATTGTGTTCGCGGCATCGCATGGGTCGGTCACGGCTGCCGCTGTCCGTCGGCGGATCGCGCCGGTACTCGCGAGGGTTGCGCGGCTGCCACACGTCACCGCTGTCGTTAGCCCTTACTTGGACCGCGGCGCGGACCAAGTTGCGGCAAGCGGAACCGTGGCGTTTGCCACCGTGATCTTTGACGAGCAGGCGCGCACGCTTCCGCATTCAGCGATCAATGCTGTGATCGCGACCGCTGAACAGGCAGCGACACCATCGCTGCAGGTTGCACTGGGCGGCCAAGCGATCGAGCTGACCGAACGCCCCTCGCTGGGTCCCGCGACGGCAGTCGGGTTGCTCGCTGCGATTGTGATCCTGCTGTTGACGTTCGGATCGGCGTTGGCGATGGGGCTGCCGATCCTCACCGCGCTGCTCGGCCTCGGCACCGGCATTGGCATGGCGGGCCTGGGCTCGCAGCTGATCGAGGTCCCCGACTTCGCGACAGAACTCGCCGCGATGATCGGGCTCGGCGTCGGGATCGACTACGCACTGTTCATCGTCACCCGATTCCGCGAGAACCATCGCAGCGGGATGCCTGTCCCGGCGGCGATCGCCGGTGCGATGAACACCGCCGGCCGCGCGGTCCTGTTCGCCGGCGCGACCGTGATCCTCGCGCTGCTCGGCCAGCTGCTGCTCGGCGTCGCGTTCCTCGACGGCCTGGCAATCGCCTCCGCGCTCGCGGTCCTCACAACGATGCTCGCAGCCCTCACGGTCCTGCCGGCGTTGCTGTCGCGCTTCGGTGAGCGCATCGCACGGCCACCGCGACGCGCCCAGCGACCACCAGCCGCAGCTGCTCCGCGGACAAGCGCTTGGCTGCGTTGGTCGCACTTCATAGCACGCCATCCATGGCAGGGCGCCTTCGCGGGTCTCGCGATCATGCTCACGCTCGCCGTGCCCGCACTCTCCCTACGCCTCGGCGCCAGCGACGCCGGCAACGACCCGACCAGCCTCACCACACGCGAAGCCTACGACCTGCTCGCGAAGGGCTTCGGGCCAGGATTCAACGGACCCCTGCAGATTGTTGTCAGCCTTCCCCACGCCCCAGATCCGACCGGGCTCCAAACGATCTCGAGTGCGCTGGCCGCGAGCAGCGATGTCGCATCGGTCTCACCGCCACGTCTCAGCCCAGCCGGGACAACAGCGACCCTGAATGTGTATCCGCGTTCCTCGCCGCAGTCCGCGGCAACGACGAATCTCGTTGAGCGGCTGCGAGAGCGCGCGCTTCCCCGTCTCGATCGGGCGACCGCTGCGACGATCCTAGTCGGCGGCGCGAGCGCCACCGAGATCGATTTCACCCATGTCCTCGCACA
>DATAJI010000068.1:0-2623 GCA_036262195.1 Solirubrobacteraceae bacterium | reverse complement strand
CCGCGGCGCGCTTTCGCTCGGCGGCGGCGGTGGCGCGCGCCGCAGCCGCCGCGGCACGGTCGGCAGCCGCGTCGCTTCGGTACTTTGCCGCGCGTAGCAGGATCTCCGCCCCGGTCGCCGCCCGGCCCTCTTCCAGCAGCCTGGGGTGCTGCGCGTCCCACTTGCGATCGCGCAGCGCTGCGGCGACGTCGCGTGTCGCCGCAGCGACATCGCGCGCGTGAGCAGCAGAGTCCCGTGCGTTGGCCGCCGCGACGCGACGGCGGGCGCTTCGCTGGCGCTGTTCGCGGGTGCGTTCGAGGCCCGCGGACGCAGGCTTGTCACCAGGTCTACGAGCTAGCTGACCGGTGCGATTATTTGCGCTACCGGGCACAACCCCCCTCGCAGCGGCTGCGCCGACCGGCACATCGGCCCACCAGCCCACCCGCGATAGACGGCGCCAGTTTACCAACAATCCGCACTTTGCGGAGCTTGCGGTTGGGTCCGTGCACTCAGGCCGCAATGGCAAGTCCGCTCGCTCTGGTCGTCGGCCGAACAGGAGGGCCTCGACTTTTACGGCAACGTCGGGAATTAACATTATTGTGCGAGCAAGCGAAATTTCAGCGACCTCCGCAAACAGCGCTAGACTTCTCCTGTCAAATGGTTGCGGCGGACCTCTCCGAGGCCCGCAACATGCGCCATCTGGAGGCCGGTGTGGCCCGCAGAGCGCAGGGCGATTCTTCCGTCCGCCCCAGTAACGGGGCAGGCAGCGCGCAGCCGGGAATCGCCGCCGAACGACTGCTCGTCGGTGACCAGTCGTTCGCGGACGCCGACCAGACGGCAGCGGACGCCGACCAGACGGCAGCAGATACCGACCAGACGGCGGCCGACGAGGACCAGGCGGCGGCGAACGACGATCAAGCAGCCAGCGATAGCATGCTCAGGCACGGCGGCGATGCCGTCGCCCACGACGCCAGCCGCGACGCCCGCGACCGTAGCGCGGCTCGGCGCAAGCACACCGCCCAGGATCGCGCCGAGGCCGCCAATGCTCGTGACGTGATCGCTACGGCCCGCGATGCCGCCGCGGCAGCGCGCGATGAGGCTGCCGCGAAGTGGGACCGCGAGCTTTCGAGCCACGACGGAGCGGGTGCGCAGTCCGAGCCCGCCCTCAAGGCGATCCTGCTGCGCGCGGTGGAGTCTCGCCGTGCGGCTGCTGCGGATCGCGTTACGGCGGCTGAAGGTCGCGCGCGCGCGGCGGCCGACCGCAAGCAGGCAGCGCGCGACCGGGCGCAGGCAGCGCGCGACCGGGCGCAGGCAGCGCAGGACCGTCTCGAGCTCGCCCACCAGCTCGCGATCGCCGAGACCGACGAGCTGACGGGGGCTCGCGCACGTGCTGCCGGGCTGGCTGAGCTCGAGCACGAGGTCGACCGTGCGCATCGCACCACCGACCAGCTGGTGGTTGGCTACGTCGACATCGTCGGCCTCAAGTCGGTAAACGACACCGACGGGCACGCCGCGGGGGACGAGCTGTTGCGTCGTGCGGTGCACGCCATTCGGGCTCATGTCCGCACCTACGACCTGATCGTGCGCCTCGGCGGCGATGAGTTCCTCTGCGTGCTTTCGGAGATGACGGCTGTGACCGCGACCAAGCGCTTCGAGGCAATCCAGGCCGCGCTCGACGAGGAGCCCGGTGGGCCCACGATCAGGGTGGGTATCGCGGCCCTCCGCCCGGAGGACACGGCAGGCGAGTTGGTCAAGCGCGCCGACGCTGAGCTGCCGGTCGGCAGTCGCGACTAGCCCTTCGCGTCAGGGCGCCAGGGAACCGCTCGTCCGCTCGCCGCTCAGCACGTCCAGCAGCGCGCCGACCTTCTGCTCACCGGCGATCGGGTCGGGGATCGGGAAGTGGGCGTTGACGGTGTAGTGCTTGCGCCGCCCCGGTTCGCTCGCGCGTGACACGGCCGTCGTTGGCCAGCTCGGCGACGATTCGGTGGGCGGCTCGCTCGGTGGTCTCGACACGCTCGGCGATGTCGCGCAGGCGCAGCCCGGGGTCGTGGGCGATGCAGACGAGCACCTGGGCGTGGTTGGTCAGAAAGTCCCAGCTGCGCGTGCTGTCAACCATCTGTTTAGCTCCCCAAAGCGCGACTTGTATTTCATGATCTTTGGACCGATAGTCCGCTTGGGGAACTCTACGGGATGCGCCCAGACGCGAACCCGGCGAGAGCTCTTGAGGCTCCCATACCGGACTCAGGAGGTCCCTCGATGCATACCAAGAAGCGCCCTGCACGACGTACCTGGAAGCTCCGCTTGGTGGGGCTCGGCTGCCTCTCCGGGCTCGCCCTGCTCGTGAGCGACGCGCTCGCGGCGCAACCGCCCGTGGGGCTCGCCACGGACAGTTCCTTTGCGATTCTCTCAGGCCAGGCGATCACCAACACCGGCCCGTCAACGATCAACGGCAACCTCGGTGTCAGCCCGGGCGCCGCGGTCACCGGCTTTCCGCCCGGCACCGTGAATGGCACGACGCACGAGGCCGACGCGGTCGCCGGCCAGGCTCAACTCGACCTCACGACCGCGTACAACGACGCTGCCGGGCGCACCCCGTTCGCGACGGTACCGGCCGACCTGGCCGGTCTCACGCTGACACCGGGCG
>DATAJI010000067.1:0-1946 GCA_036262195.1 Solirubrobacteraceae bacterium | reverse complement strand
GCGATCGACCTGATCGACGAAGCTGCGTCGAAGTTGCGCATTGAAATCGACTCGCTTCCGACCGAGTTGGATGTCGTGGAGCGCGAGGTCCGGCAACTCGAGATCGAGCGTCAGGCGCTTCGCAAGGAGTCCGACAAAGCTTCGCAGGAACGCCTGGATCGTCTCGAGCGCGAGCTCGCCGATCTGCAGGAGCGCGGTCGCGGACTCCGCACGCGCTGGGAGCAGGAGAAAGGTGCGCTCTCCGCCATCCGCGACATCAAGGAACGGATGGAGCAGGTGCGTCACGAGGCCGATCGCGCCGAGCAGATGAGTGACTTCGGTCGTGCTGCCGAGCTGCGGTACGGCCAGCTCAACGAGTTGCAGCGCGCGCTCGAGCAGGAACAGGCGCGCCTGGTCGAGATGCAGGGGGATCGCCCGCTGCTCAAAGAAGAGGTCGGCGACGAGGATGTTGCCCTGATCGTGTCGCGATGGTCGGGTGTCCCGCTCAACAAGATGCTCGAAGGCGAGATGCAGAAGCTGCTCCGCATCGAGCAGGACTTGCATGGGCGCGTCGTCGGACAGGAGGACGCAATCAGCGCGGTCGCCAACGCGGTGCGTCGCGGACGGGCGGGCCTGGCCGATCCAAACCGGCCGATCGGATCGTTCATCTTCCTCGGCCCCACCGGTGTCGGGAAAACCGAGCTGGCACGCGCGCTCGCGGAGCTGCTCTTCGATGACGAGCGCTCGATGATCCGCCTCGACATGAGCGAGTACATGGAGAAGCACACGGTCTCGCGACTCGTCGGTGCGCCTCCCGGCTACATCGGCTACGAGGAAGGAGGGCAGCTCACGGAGGCGGTCCGGCGCAGGCCCTACAGCGTGCTCCTGCTCGACGAGATCGAGAAGGCGCATCCGGACGTGTTCAACGTGCTGCTGCAACTTCTTGAGGACGGCCGGCTCACCGACGGGCAGGGTCGCACCGTGGACTTCCGCAACTGCGTGGTCATCATGACCAGCAACATCGGCTCCCAGCTCATCGCCGAAGTACCCGCGGACGCGGACGCGGCCGTCTGGGAACGGGTGCGAGACGGTGTCCTCGGCGAGCTGCGCGCAAGCTTCCGTCCCGAATTCCTGAACCGAGTTGACGACGTGATCCTGTTCTCGAGGCTCGACCGGTCGCAGCTCCGCCAGATCGTCGACATCCAGCTCCGCGGCGTGCGGGATCGCCTCGCAGCTCGCAAGCTGATGTTGCACGTGACCGAGCCCGCCGTCGACTCGATCGCCGAGGAGGGCTACGACCCGACGTACGGCGCGCGTCCGCTGAAGCGCGTGATCCAGCGCCGTCTGCAGGATCCGATCGCGATGGCGATCCTCGAAGGACGCTTCACCGAGGGTGACCTCGTCGAAGTTGACGCCAAGGATGGCCAGATCACCATCGGTCGCGTCGAGCCGAGCACGTCACCGGTCATCGCGGAGACCGCCGAGGTCTGAAGCCGGTCGGCTTCTCGGCGGAGCGGCCCGTGCGGCAAGCACCGATCCGCTGAGGATCAGCGCGAACCCGACGACGATTCCCGCGGTCAGGCGCTCGTTGAGCAGGAGCACGCCGAGCGTCACCGCGACCGCCGGATTGACGTAGGTGATCACGGTCGCCCGCACGGGCCCGATCTCGCTGATGAGCGCGAAGAACAGCAGGAACGCCAGCGCGGTGCAGACCACGCCGAGTGTGACCACCGCGGCGATGGACTGGGCGGACGGCCACGCATGGGGGAGCTGGATGAGCGCTGCCGGCGCGTAGGCGAGAGCTGCCAGCAGCAGCGAGCTTGCAATCACGCCGAGCGCGGGAAGGTCGCTCAGCTTGCGGTTGATGATGAACGGCCCGGTTGCGTAGCAGATCGCGACCACCAGGACTTCGGCGATGGCGCCGAACGTCGATGACGACACGTCGAAGCCGACGAGCACGCCGGTCC
>DATAJI010000066.1:0-2289 GCA_036262195.1 Solirubrobacteraceae bacterium | reverse complement strand
TTCGGCTTGACAGAGGAGTGCCGGCTTCAGCTCGAGGGAGGCACTCTTCGCTGGCACGGCGAGGAGCTGATCGACGTCGCCGCCCTCGGCGCGCGCGGACCGGTGACAAACTCGATGGCCGCTGCCGCCGTGACGCTCGCCCGCGGCGTCCCGATCGAGGCGGTCCGCGAGGCGCTTGCGAGCTTCAAAGGCGTCGCTCACCGGCTCGAGCAGGTCGCGACGATCGATGGCGTGCTCTACGTGAACGACTCCAAGGCGACGAACGTCGCGAGCACGCTCGTGGCGCTCGACGCTTTCGCCGCTGGAAGCGTGCTCTTGATCCTCGGCGGCCAGGGCAAGGCGCAGGACTTCGCGACACTACGTGAGGCCGTCGCCAGAGCAGCCACGCACAGCTACCTGATCGGCGAGGACGCCGAACAGGTCGCGTCGGCGCTCGAAGGCCTCCCGCTGACGGAGGCGGGAGTGCTCGAGCGCGCCGTCGAGCTGGCGCGCGCCGCGAGCTCGCCAGGCATGGTCGTCCTGCTCAGTCCGGCGTGCGCGAGCTTCGACCAGTTCAGGGATTTCGAAGCGCGCGGCGACGCGTTTAGGGCGCTGGTCACAGGGCAGGGCTAGCAGCCGCAGCGTCGAAGCAGCACGAGATGTCCGCGATCTCGGCTGCTCCGGCCTCCACCGCACGCCGCTCGCGCGCGAGGCGCGCCCGCGGCGTGACCGTCGAGCACTCGATGCTGCTGACCGCGACGCTCTGCCTGCTCGCGCTCGGCGCGGTGATGGTCTACAGCGCGTCGGCGCCCTCGCTACTCGTCTCGAGCGGCGGCAGCGGCACCGGCGAGCTGGTCAGCTTCGTCGTCTGGTCAGCGGTCGGCCTTGCGGTGATGGAGCTGGTCGCTCGCCGCGGCGTGTCCGTGCTGCGGTCGCTGACCGCTCCACTGCTCGCGCTCGCCTTCGTGCTGCTGATCGCGGTGAAGCTGCCAGGTCTCGGTCACGCAGCCTACGGAGCGCAGCGCTGGATCGGCGCCGGTCCGTTGAAGTTCGAGCCCTCCGAATTGATGAAGCTTGCGCTGGTGCTCTACAGCGCCCAGGTGCTCGCGGGCCGCGCGACGCATCCCGAGCGGCTGCGCGTCGCGCTCAAGCGCCTCGTCGTCGTCGCCGGCGCCGCAGCACTGCTCGTCGTCACCCAGCCCGACCTCGGAACCACGCTCGTGATCGCCTTCTCGCTGACCTCGATGATCTTCGCGGCCGGCGTTCCGTTGCGCCTGCTCCTGATCGGGGCCGCCGCGCTCGGCGGTCTCGTGCTGATCTTCGCCGCCGTCAACCCCTACGCTGTTGCGCGCCTCACCTCCTTCATGGATCCCTGGGCGCATGCGAGCGGCTCTGGCTACCAGGCGGTCTGGGGCCAGATCGCGATCGGCTCCGGCGGCCTGCTCGGGCGCGGGCCCGGCGGCGGGGTGACCAAGGACCTCTATCTGCCGAACGGGTCGACCGACTTCATCCTCGCGGTGATCGGCGAAGAGCTCGGCGTCGTCGGCATCTTCGGCGTGCTCTTCCTGTATGGAGTGCTGATCTATGCCGGGCTACGCACGGCGAAGGCCGCACTCGACCCGTACTCGATGCTGGTCGCAGCGGGCGTGACGTCGCTGATCGCCGTCCAGGCGATCCTCAACGTGTTCGCCGTTCTGAGCATCGCGCCGCTCACCGGTGTGCCGCTTCCGTTCGTCTCCTACGGCTCGTCGAGCCTGCTCGTGATGCTCGCCGGGATGGGCATGCTGCTCGCCGTGTCGCGCCAAAACGCGACCGGCTTGCGGATTGTGGAGCGCACGCGTGCGCCAAACGCGCGACGATCCGAGGATGGGCTCAAGTCCAAGGATCGCGATCGCAGCCGGCGGAACGGCCGGACACGTCATGCCGGCGCTGGCGATCGCCGACGCGCTTACGGAGCAGCGAGCTAGCGTCTTCTTCATCGGCGGCGACCGCGCCGAGCGCGAGCTCGTGCTCGCCGGCGGCTACGAGCTGGAGCAGATAGACGTCCACGGGCTCGACCGCCGCAACCCGCTCAAGGCCTCAGCCGCAATCGCGCGCGCCGGGCTTGCGAGCGCTCGCGCTCGCGCGGTGCTGCGGGCTCGCGACGCCACAGCCGTACTCGGTGCCGGCGGCTATGTCGCCGCTCCGGTCGGCCTCGCCGCGGTCGCGTTGCGCTTGCCGCTCGTGCTCTGTGAAGCAGACAGCCACCTTGGTCTCAGCAACCGCGCGCTCGCGCCGCTCGCGCGCCGCGTCTGCCTCGCGTTCCCGATT
>DATAJI010000065.1:0-2559 GCA_036262195.1 Solirubrobacteraceae bacterium | reverse complement strand
GGCTCGCCCTGAGCTGACACTGAAGCGCGCATGATCCGCTCGACCATCGCCACCGAAGCCCCGTGGCTCGCTTAGCGTCGCCGCCGAAAGCAGCAACGAGACCGGAGGATTGGCGGCACCGAACGGCGCCAGCTCGGCCAGTTCCTCGACGAGCCCCAGGCCAACGTCCTCACCGTCGACGAGCGCGTCGACGCGCTCGCGAGAGACCAGATCGGCCGGGGTCAGCACGGAGGCGGCGTGCGCGACGAACGCGGCACGGAAAGCCTCGACGCGCTCAGGCGCGAGCGCCAGCCCGGCGGCAGCGCGGTGGCCACCGTGGCTGATCAGCTCCGCGCTGGTGGCGTTCAGGGCACCGAGCAGGTCGAACGCGGGAATCGAGCGCGCCGAGCCGACCGCCATGCCTTCCTGATTGCTCGGGAGAGCGAGGAGGACAGCAGGGCGGTGATGACGCTCGGCGATTCGCGCCGCGACGATGCCGATCACGCCCGGGTGCCAGCCCTCGCCCGCGAGAACATAGGCGGCAGCCGGACCGACCGCGGACACCTGCGCCTCAGCCTCGAAGCGGATCCGCGTCTCGACGTGGCGGCGCTCCGAGTTCAAATGATCGAGCTCGTCGGCCAGCTCGCTGGCTCGCCCGAGATCGTCCGTCAGCAGCAGCTCGAGCGCGCAGTCCGGACGGTGGAGACGTCCGGCCGCGTTGATCCGCGGTGCGAGGCGAAACGCGAGCGCCCGCTCGTCCAGCCGCAGCGGATCGAGCTGAGCGACCCGCATCAGCGCGCGCAGCCCGGGCCGCGCCGTCGAGGCGAGCGCGCGCAGTCCAGCGCGCACGAGGCGGCGGTTCTCGCCGATCAGTGGCACCACGTCCGCGACCGTCGCGATCGCGACGAGCTCAAGCTCCTCCGGTCGCTCAGCCTCGTCGAGCCCGGCCGCGGTCCGCAACGCCTGCGCGAGCTTCGCGGCTACGGCTGTGGCACAGAGGTGGGCGAAGGGATACGCGCATAGGCCGGGGTGCACGATCGGCGCGTCTGGCAGCAGCCCGTCGGCGCGCGGCGCGTGGTGGTCGGTGACAAGGACGTCCATGCCGGCCGCTCGCGCCCCAGCCACCTGGTCCACCGCCGTGATCGCGCAGTCGGCGGTGATCAGCAGCTTCGTGCCACGCGATGCGAGGCGCTCGACGGTCGGCGCCCCAAGCCCATAGCCGTCGCTGGTACGGTCCGGCAAGTACCAGTCGACATCGGCGCCGAGCGAGCGCAGCACGCTGACGAGGATCGCCGTCGAGCAGACGCCGTCGCAGTCGTAGTCGCCGTGCACGGTGACCACCGAGCCTGCGGCGACATGCCCGAGCACTAGCTCGACCGCTGGGCCGATGCCGCGGAAGGCGCGCGGCGAGTAGGCCTCGTCGGCAGCAAGGAACGCGCGTGCGGCAACGGCGTCGCTGAGCCCACGGCGGCATAGCACCTGCGCCAGCACGTGGCTTACGCCAAGCTCGCGCTCGAGCACGACGACCTCACTGAACGGCACGGGTTTTATGTCGAATGCGACCGGATGCGGCATGCCTGACGAGCCTACGCGTGCGGACCGACGGAAAAGGTCGACCGCATTGCCGATTCCAGTGGGCAGCTTCGGCGACAAAGTCCGATGGCGACCCCGCGAGCCGATCGAGCTTCTCAGCAGCTAGCCGCGAGCGCCGTCTCAGTCGTCTAGCTGCGGCGGCGGCACGCCCTCCTGCGCGGTGGCGCTGCTAAAGCGGTCGAGCAATGATCGCCACATCAGTACCACCCCGAACGGAATGCCTTGGACCATGTAGCGCCGGAACAGCCGGCGCGGCTCCTGCACGAGTCGGAAGACCCATTCGAGGCCGAGCATCTGGAATAGCCGCGGTGCGCGTCTCAGCTCGCCCGCGATCAAGCTGAACGAGATGCCGCAGCCCATCAGCCAAGCGTTCGGCAGAATCGGCCTCAGTTCGAGGATCAACCGGTCCTGCTTTGGGAAGCCGAGAGCGACGAACACGATGTCAGGAGCTGCGTCTCGCAGGGTCGACTTGATCAGGTCGAGATAGTCGGGTTCGTTCTCGAAGCCCAGCGGCGGACACAGGGTGCCCGCCAGCCGCAGCTCCGGGTAGCGTCGCTTGAGCTCGCGCGCCGCCCGTTCGGCCGTGCCCGGTTTCCCACCCAGAAGAAATACCGAGTTGCCAGCCGCTGCCGCTGCTTCCGTCAGCGAGACCGTCAATGTTGAACCCGGCACGCGCTCGGGTAGTGGAGTGCCGCGCAGCGCACACGCCCAGACGAGCGGCATCCCGTCGGCGACGAGGATGTCGATGCTGGAGACGAGGCCACGCACCTCGGCCGAACGCCTCCACTGTCTGAGCATGTCCAGGTGCATAGTGCAGATCCAGCCGCCGCGTCCAGCGGCGACCTCGCTGATGACGTGGTCGATCATCTGCCGTTCGGAGATCACGGCCAACGGAAGGCCCAGCAGCTCGACCCGCTCGAAGCCGTCGCGACCCGCTTGGTCTCGTGTTTCGGCCAGGGTGTTCCCCGCCGCCGGACCGTAATCAGG
>DATAJI010000064.1:0-3900 GCA_036262195.1 Solirubrobacteraceae bacterium | reverse complement strand
CCCGCGGGCATCGCGCACGGTGCCGTTCGTCTCCAAGGCGATCGGCTTCCCGCTCGCCAAGCTCGCCTGCCGGATCATGCTGGGCGAGACGCTCGCCGCGCTCGAGCTGCCGCGCGACCCGATGGGCGGTAGCCACGTCTGCGTCAAGGAGGCGGTGCTGCCGTTCACTCGCTTCCTCGGCGCCGACTCGCTGCTCGGCCCCGAGATGCGCTCGACCGGTGAGGTGATGGGGATCGCCAGTGACTTCCCGACCGCCTTCGCCAAGGCGCAGGCAGCCGCCGGATCTGCGCTCCCGAACGCTGGCACGGCCTTCATCACCGTGACCGACACCGACAAGCCCGCGGGCGCCGGGCTCGCGGCGCAGCTCCACGACCTCGATTTCCGCATCGTCGCGACGCGCGGCACGGCGCAGGCGATCGAGCGCATGGGCATCCCGGTCACGACGCTGAACAAAGTCGGTGAGGGCTCGCCCCACGTCGTTGACTGGATCGCCCGCGGCGACGTCGATCTCGTGATCAACACTCCAACCGGATCGGGCGCCCGCAGCGACGGCTGGGAGATCCGCCGTGCCGCGCACTCGCGCGGTATCCCCGCGATTACGACGCTCTCCGGCGGGCAGGCTGCGGTCCGGGCAATCCGTGCGGCACGCGCCGGCGAGCCCGCCGTGATCTCGCTCCAGGAGTTGCACAAGCGCGGCACATGACGACTCCCTTCGGTCGTCGCATTGCCGCGGTCCTCAGCAGGCGGCTGGTGGGGCGGTATGTCGTGCTTGGGATCGGCGATCCGGATGCGGCGGTGGAGCCGGGTCAGTTCTACATGTTGGCTGCGGTTGCGGGGTGGGGTGGGGGTGGCGATCAGCGGCCTTACCTGCCGCGCGCCGTTTCGGTGCTCTATGCGCGGCACGGGGAGGTCGGGTTCCTGCTCGAGGATGTGGGGCCGGGCACGCACCGGCTATGCGAGCTCCAGCTCGGCGAGGAGGTCTACCTCGTCGGTCCGCTCGGACAGGGCTTCACCCCGCCGCAGGCGGACCGCGAGGCGATCCTCGTCGGTGGCGGCGTTGGCATCCCGCCGCTGGCGATGTTCCAGGAGCGCTGGGGTGGCCGAGCAGTGGTCGGGTTCCGCAGCGCGCAGCACGCGGACGCCGCGAGTCTTTTCCGCGATCCGGCAATCGCGACCGACGACGGGTCCGCCGGCCACCAGGGGCACGTGACCGACCTCCTTGACAGCCTGCTCGAAGACGGCGAGGACATCGCGGTCTTCGCCTGTGGTCCGCCGGCAATGCTCCAGGCCGTCCAATCGCGCGTCGCTCGCCACCATGTCCCGGCGCAGCTTGCCTTGGAAGCTCCCATGGCGTGCGGGTTCGGTGCCTGCTTCGGCTGCGTCGTCGAGACGGTCTCGGGCTACAAGCGCGTCTGCGTGGACGGCCCGGTATTCGATGCGGCGGTGCTCGTGTGATCGAGTTCTGCGGCATCGAGCTCGAGCATCAGGTGATCAACGCGTCTGGCTGCTTCGACGTGCTGGCGGCGCGGCAGGTCTTTGGCGAGGCTCTGGTCGAGCGCTTCCCGTTCGCGGCCTACGTCTCCAAAACGGTGACGCTGGCGCCGCGCGCGGGGAACCCACCGCCACGACTGTGGGAGTCGGCAGGCGGGATGCTCAACTCGATCGGGCTGCCGAATCCTGGCATCGACGCCTACCTCGAACACCACCTCGGTGAGTACTCGAAGCTCGCGGTGCCGCTGATCACGAACGTGATGGGCTCGAGTGAGGGCGAGTTCGCGGCGCTCGTCGAGCGAGTTGACGAGCGCGCGGAGGTCGCGGCGATCGAGCTGAACGTGTCGTGTCCGAACGTGGCGACCGGCCTTGACATCGGCGCCGACCCGCGCGGTCTGGCGGACCTGCTCCGCGTCGTTCGCCCACTGACGCGCAAGCCACTGATCGTCAAGCTGACTCCGAACACCGTTGATGTCGCTGCCTGCGCCGCGGCGGCCGAGACGGGTGGCGCCGACGCCGTCTCGCTGATCAACACGCTGCGCGCGATGGCGCTCGCCCCGCGCGGCGGTGGCCGTCCGTGGCTCGGCGGGCGGACCGGTGGGCTGTCAGGACCGGCGATTCGCGCCGTCGCCCTGGCACAGGTGGCGAGCGTCGCCGCGCGCGTCGCCATACCCGTGGTCGGAATGGGCGGCGTCAGCAGCGGAGCGGATGCCGCGGAGCTGCTCGAAGTCGGCGCGCGGCTCGTCGCGGTCGGCAGCGAGAGCTTCCGTGACCCTGCCGCCGGCAGCAGAATTACCGCCGAGCTCACGGCTCATTTTGCGGAAAGTGCGGCTTGACTCGCGGTAATTGAGTACGAAAGCCCTGCAAATCGGCAGAACTCGCGAGCCGCCTGCGGATATCCCTGAACCTCAAGTTGGGGTCGAGGTGAATTCGCTGTTTCGTCCTTGAATGGCGCGGGAGAGGCGATACACTCGCCGCCCATGCCGCCCGGTCGCCGAGATGCACAGATATGACAGCCGTAACGCCGGAGCGGTCGATCAACCAGCGGCTCGACGCGCTCGCGCGCGCCAACGAGATCCGCTCGCAGCGCGCCCAGCTGAAGCGCGATCTCAAGGCCGCGCGCACCTCCATCCAGCAGCTGCTCGCCGCTCCGCCGGCGTATGTGGAGACCGCAAAGGTCTCCGACATGCTGCTCGCTGTACCGAAGTACGGGCGCGTCAAGGTAAACAAGATCCTCCACACCTGTCGGATCTCGCCGAGCAAGACGATCGGCGGCCTGTCGGACCGTCAGCGCAGCGAACTCGTCACACTGCTCAACCGTCGCTGACCGGCGCGGCGCTAATTCGGCGAGCACTGCGGCCGCCGAACTGACCGCGTAACTCGCTACGGTGCTCGCCGATGTCACGCTCACGGGCACCCCTCACGACCGGGGGCAGGCAGGCGGGCATCTTCGTGATCACTGGGCCCTCGGGCGTCGGCAAGGGGACGCTGATCGCGGCGCTGCGTCAGCGCCACCCCGGTTTGGGGCTCTCGATCTCGGCGACGACCCGCGCCCCGCGCGCCGGCGAGGAGGATGGCGTCGCCTACCACTTTCTCAGCGACGAAGAGTTCGATCGCCGCCTCGCGGCCGGTGAGTTCGTCGAACACGCCAGTTACGCCGGGCATCGCTACGGCACGCTGCGCGCCGAGCTCGAGCCGCGGAGGAGCGGCGGCGATCCGGTGGTGCTCGAGATCGAGGTCCAGGGTGCACGCCAGGTGCGCGACGCGATCCCCAGCGCCACGCTCGTCTTCATCGCGCCGCCGTCCTTGGAAGTGCTGCGCCGGCGGCTCGAGGATCGCGCGACCGACGCCCCGGCCACGATTGCAAAGCGACTCGAGGTCGCGCAGGAGGAGCTTGCCGCGCGCAGCGAGTTCCAACACGTCATCGTCAACGATCAGCTGGACGCCGCTGTCGACGCGCTCGAGGAGATATATCTGCGCGCCTGTCCGCCGACGGCGCCGTCCCGCTAGACTGAGTGTGTGATCTCTCCACGCATAGATGCCCTGCTCGAGCACGTCGACTCCAATTACGCCAGCGTGATCGTCGCCGCCAAGCGCGCGCGCCAGATCAACTCCTACTACCAGAACCTCGGTGAGGGCAGCTTTGACGAGTTCCCGCCGCCGATGGTCGAGTCCGGCTCCAAGAACTACCTCACGATCGCGCTCGAGGAAGTCGCCGCCGGCAAGCTGAAGTACCACTACCGCTAGGCCCGCATGGCCAAACTGCTGCTCGGCGTGAGCGGTGGCATCGCAGCCTTCAAGGCGCTCGAGTTCGTGCGCCTCGCGACAGAGCGCGGGCATGCCGTCCGCGTGATCCAGACGCACAGCTCAAAGCGCTTCGTCGGCACCGCGTCGTTCGCCGCGCTGAGC
>DATAJI010000063.1:0-9979 GCA_036262195.1 Solirubrobacteraceae bacterium | reverse complement strand
GTTTCGAGCGGTCCGGGTCAGAAGACGGTGCCGTCCCTGGCCGGCGAGCCCGCAGCGGAGGCCAAGCGCTCGCTGCACCTCGACGGCTTTCGCTACAGCCAGACGTCGCAACCGTCGGCCAGCGTCCAGAAGGGCCACGTGATCTCGACGAGCCCGACAGCCGGCAGCACGACGGGCTCCGGCAGCGTCGTGCAGCTGAACGTCTCGAGCGGCGCGCCGCTCGTCAGCCTGGTCAACGTCGTCAGCCTCCAATACACAAACGCGCAGGACATCCTGCTCGCCGATGGCTTCAAGGTGAAGAAGCAGGGTGTCTCGTCGACCGTGACGGCGGGACAGGTGCTCGCGGAATCTCCGAGCACCGCTAAGGCTCCGCAGGGGTCGACGATCACGCTCGACGTGGCCGAGGCGCCGACGCGGATCGCGGTGCCAGACGTCGAAGGCGACACAGAGCAGGTCGCGGTGGCGACGCTCCAGACAGCGCTCCTGACCCCGGCAACCTCGTCGGAGCCGACCACAAACCCGGCCGACAACGGGCTCGTCCTCAGCGAGACGCCTGCCCCGGGCTCGATGGTCAAGAAGGGATCGATCGTGGCGCTCGAGATCGGCAGCTACTCGGCGAGCACCGGCAACAGCGGCACCACGGGCGCGACCGGCTCGACCTGATGCGCGTCGCCGTGCTCGGTGGAGGCCGCTCGGACGAGCACGAGGTCTCCCTAGCGTCGGCCGCGTCGGTGGGCGAGGGTCTCGAGGCGGCCGGGCACACGGTCGTGGCGATCGAGATCGCGCGCGACGGGCGCTGGCTGTGCGGCGGCCGCGAGCTGCAGCTGATGCCGGCGCGCGGACTGCTCGAATGCGACGTTGTGTTCCCGGCGCTGCACGGGCCCTTTGGCGAGGACGGGGTCGTCCAGGGGCTCCTCGAGTGCCTCGCGGTGCCCTACGTCGGCTCGGGGGTAGCGAGCTCGGCGCTCTGCATCAATAAGGTCCGCTTCAAGCAGCTGATGGCAGCCGAGGGGGTGGATCAGGTCGCGTCGGTCGCGATCGGCCGCCGCGCCTTCGCGGAGTCGCGAGAGTGGGTGTTCGAAGCGCTTACGCCGCTCGGCATGCCGGTGTTTGTCAAACCAGCGCGACTTGGATCCTCGGTCGGCATCACAAAGGTCGCTGAGCCGGGGCTCGAGCTGCTCAGCGCGCTCGACGCCGCCTTTGAGCACGACGAGCTCGCGATCGTGGAGGCCGCGGCAACAGGTGTCGAAGTCGAGTGCTCGGTGCTTGCTGGCGAGGTAGCGCGCGCGTCGCAGCCCGGCGAGATCGTTCTGCGTTCTGACTTCTACGACTACTCCGCGAAGTACGTGCCAGGCGGTATGGACCTGATCGTGCCGGCGCGCGTCTCGAGTGCCGCGATCGCAGCGGTCCAGCGGCTCGCTCTGGCGGTGTTCGAGCTGTGTGGCTGCGCCGATCTCGCGCGCGTCGACTTCTTCGTCGACGGTGACGAGGTACTGGTGAACGAGTTGAACACGATGCCCGGCTTCACCCCCACCAGCGTCTACGCCAAGCTTTGGGAGACTGATGGGATCGGGTATTCGGCGCTCGTCGAGGAGCTCTGCCGGATCGCGCTGGCGCGCCGTGTGGGGGTCCGCTAAGCGGGCCTCGCCCGCCAGAGGCCGAGATCGGCGATCCGGGCACTGACCCGGGTTCCAGTCGCGACTGGTTCGAGCCGCGTGATCCAGACCAGGTAGTAGCGGTACGGGGTCGCTGGCGCCCGGAGTACGACCGCAGCCGACCCCCCGACTCGAGCGAGCTGGCCGAGCCGGTGC
The DNA here is from genome assembly GCA_036262195.1 of Solirubrobacteraceae bacterium. Lineage (GTDB taxonomy): Bacteria > Actinomycetota > Thermoleophilia > Solirubrobacterales > Solirubrobacteraceae > Palsa-513. The sequence goes on along the minus strand of DATAJI010000063.1, from coordinate 8,168 downwards.
CACCCAAGGGCGCCGAGGCCGGACGCCGCTAGGCTCCTTGTGGTCGAGATGCGGTGGGCCCCCCAGACCTGCATCGCGAAGCCCGGCGTGGGGGTGGCAACGCTTAGGCGGTTCGCGGCGAGCGGGCTTGCGAGCTCGATGTAGAGGCCCACGCCGGGCTTGCCCAGCACACCGTGCACGTAGCGATTTGTCGCCCAGCCGCCGCCCAGCTTGCCGTCGATCGCGAGCTGTGCCTGCGCCGGGTTGTCGGGACCGCCGGTGCCGAAGGGGTTGTAGGAGATTGCGGTTGCGCCGCCGAGGCTCTCGCGTTGCTCGACCCTCGGCGGCGGCGGGAGATGTTTCGCGTTGCCGTGGATGTTGGCGAGCGCAAATGCGGCGACCGCAGCGAGGACGAGTGCGACGATTGCCCCGCTCAGCCCGATCGAGCTCGGGTGCCGCACGCGCAGAGGTACTCGACTCCGATCGTCGGCCGGCAGCGTACGCAGCACCGCCTGCGCCGCTCCTGTCGCATCGCCGGCGCGCGACGTCTCGATCGCCAGTGCGCGCTCGAGCTCGGCGATCATCGTGCGAGCGTCTGGATAGCGGCGTTCCGGACGTTTGGCTGTGGCGTGGTCTACGACCGCTGCGAGCGTCGCCGACACCTCGGGCCGCGCACGCTGGACGTCGGGGATCTGGGCCCGCACGTGCATTGTCGCGACGGCGATCTGGGTCGAGCCGGTGAACGGGACCGCTCCGGTCAGCGCCTCGTAGAGCACGACGCCGAGCGAGTAGAGGTCGGACTGGCCGGTGACCTCGTGGCCGAGCGCCTGCTCGGGGGAGACGTAATCGGTGGTTCCAAGCACACGGCCGCCCTGCGTCAGCGCGACCTCGGCGCCACTGCGCGCGATTCCGAAGTCCGTCAACTTGGCGCCGCCGTCCGGGTCGAGGAGGATGTTCTGCGATTTGACGTCGCGATGCACGATGCCGCGCTCGTGCGCAGCGGCAAGCGCTCGCGCGACCTCGATCGTGTAGGCGATCGCTTCGTCTACGGGCAGCCGCCCGCCGCGGCGAAGGCGCTCCTTCAGCGTCTCGCCGCCGACGTACTCGAGCACGATAAACGGCCTACCCGCCTCCTCGCCGACGTCGATCACGGTCACGATGTGCGGATGACCGAGCTTTGCCAGCGCGCGCGCCTCGCGCCGGAAGCGCTCCAGCTTGTCCGGCTCGCCGGCGAGAGCGTCAGCCAGGATCTTGACCGCCACGCGCCGCTCGAGCACCGCGTCGAAGGCGATCCACACGGTGGCGCTGCCGCCGCTGCCGAGCGCTCGCTCGAGGCGGTAGCGACCTGCCAATGGTCGTCGGGCCTCTAGGTCGGGGTGAGGGGGAGGAACGTCGCCGCTATTCGTGGGAGCCACCAAGACATAGCAGTCTGGCCCTCCTCCGGCAGGAAGGACCGCTTGCTGGTGCGAGGAGTCCACAGCTGGCGGCGGTTCTGTGCTGCGCCGCCGCACGATGAGTGGGCCGCGACGTGCTCACCCGCGTTAGAGCGTGATCGCGAGCGTCGGCAGCGAGACGACGCCCGGGTGCTCCGTAACGTGGCCGATCGCGCGTGTTCCGGGATGGAACCCGGCGAGAAGCTCGCTCGCTTGTTTGGCCTCGCTCGCCGCGACGACGACGACGAAGCCGCAGCCCATGTTGAAGTGTTGGTAGGCCTGCCTAGGCTCGATCGCGCCACGCTCGCAGATCAGCGCGCAGATTCCCGGAACGTCGAGCGGCGCGTCGACCTCGAAGCCCACCCCCGGCTTCAAGCGCCTGAGGTTGAGCACACCGTCTCCGGTGATGTGAGCCAGACCGTGGACCGCCAGGTCACTGCGCAGCAGCTCGAGCACCGCCTTCACGTAGATGACGGTCGGCTCGAGCAGTGCGTCGGCCAGCGTCACGCCGGCCAGAAGCTCGGGGCGGCTGTCGAGCTCGTGCGAGCCGAGAATTCGGCGAGCGAGGGAAAAGCCATTTGAGTGCAGGCCGCTGGCCGGCAATCCGATCAGTGCATCGCCGGGAGCGCACAGCTCGCCGGTGACTATTCGGTCGAGCGCGACGGTCCCGATGCCGGTGCCCGAAAGCTCGATCCCGTGTGGCGAGGGATGCCCGCGGATCAGGTCGGGCAGGATCGCCAGCTCACCGCCGGGAATCTCGATGCCGGCGAGCTCGGCTCCACGGCGCAATCCGACTCCGATCTGCTCGAGCGCTGCCGGATCGGCCTGTTCGACTGCGATGTAGTCGAGCATCGCGATCGGCTCCGCGCCGACGCAGACGATGTCGTTGACGTTCATCGCGACGCAGTCGACGCCGACTGTGTCAAGGCGCCCCGTCGCCTCGGCGACGATCAGCTTCGATCCGACGCCGTCGGTCGACAGCGCGATCCCCAGTCCCGGGGCTATCTCCAGCACGCTGGCGTAGTGTCCGCTCGCCAGCACCGATCGCGACGGGCGCCCGATGTCGATCTGGCGCAGCACGTCGACGAGCGCGCGCACGCCACGGTCTGCTTGGGTCGTGTCAACCCCGGCGGCGGCGTAAGCGTCGATCATTGCCTGCCATTCTTGCGGAGCCGCCGGAGCACGACGCCCGCCACCCCAGCCCGATAGGCCGCGTATGGGAGCAGCGAGCTTCCCCGCCGAACCACGGAGCCAGCCACGAGCGTTGAAGCAAACGACGCCAGCGCTCCTGCCGCGAGCGGTGCGAACTCGCGACGGTCGGCCCGCCTCAAGTCGCGTGCCTTGAGTGCAATCGCCCCCAGCGTCACGGGCATTCCGACCTCGGAAGCGAGCTCCTGGGCGTCATACGGAGCGAATCCCCGCGCTCGCGCCGCGGCCGTCGCGGCGCCGCTACGCGAAACGCCGGGAAGCAGGGCAAGGCTCTGCGCCAGCCCTAGCGCAAGCCCGTCGAGTGCGCCGGCGTCGCTCGCGCGGCGCTTCCCGCTTCCTAGCGCCTCCGCCGCCACCATCGCGGCGGATCCGGCCAGCAAGCCGGCGGCGATGCTCGCGGGCTTGCCAAGGCGCCGCTCGATCGGGCGCTCCAGCACCAATCCAGCGATCGCCGCCGGGAACGACGCCACGATCGAGACGAGCGCCCGGCGGCCGCGCAAGCTCATCAGCGAGCCGGCGACGTCGCTCGACAGCGCGAGGAAGGCGCCGCCATGAAGCGCAACCTCGAAGCGCTTGCGAGCCGCGGGGTCGAGTTCCTCGTAGCGCCAATCGCGCAGCCAGGGGACGAGCGCCGTATGGCCGGACGAGGAGATCGGCAGCAACTCGCTCGGCCCATGCAGCAGCCCGAGGAGGACGGCGTGGCGCAGCGGGAGCTGCGCCCCGTCAGGCCGCTCCACCAGTACGCGCCCCCGTCCGGCGCCAGCGTCGCCGCAGGAAGTAGACGATCGCCGCGACGATCACGACGAGCGCCGCGATGTCGACGTAGTGAAGTTGGTTCTGCACCGAGTGATACGAGGGGCCGAGCTCGCGCCCGAGGATTGCCCAGGCGGCGACCCACGGTAGGCCGCCGGCGAGGCTCAGGAGGATGAACTTCGAGTAACGCATGCGCGCCGCGCCGGCCGGGAACGATGTGTAGGCGCGGATCAGCGGCAGCATCCGCGAGATCACGATCGCCCGGGCGCCGCGTCGCGCGAACCAGCGCTCGGCCCGGTCCATCCGCTCCTCTGTGAGATGGAGCTTCTTGCCGTGGCGGCGAACGAGCTCCATCCGCCCGACGTAGCCGATCAGGTAGGCGATCGTCGCGCCGCTCAGGTCGCCTGCGATGCCGACGGCGATGATGTCGAAGATATTGAAGTGCCCACGGTAGACGTCGAATCCCGCGAACAGCATCACCGCCTCGGAGGAGATCGGGATCCCGCTCGACCCGGCGAGCAGCAACAGGTAGATCCCGGGAAGACCGAGGTCGGTGACGATGTGCGTCACCAGGTTGACCAGTGAGCTGGTGACGGAGGCAAAGTCGTACACGGCCGGCGAAGGGTAGCGTGCGCGCCATGCGAGTCTGGGTCGATCTGACGAACAGCCCGCACCCCGTGGTCCTGAGGCCGGTGGTCGAGTCGTTGCGGCGCGCCGGGCACGAGGTCGACGTGACCGCCCGCGACTTTGCCCAAACGGTCGAGCTTTCCGAGCGCCTCGCGCTCCAGGCGACGGTGATCGGCCGCCACCGCGGCGGGCGCCTGCTCGACAAGGGGGTCGGACTCGCCTCGCGGTCGCTCGCGCTGACGCGCTGGGCGCGCGGCCGGGGCTTCGAGATCGCGATCGGGCACGGCTCAAACGACATCTCGGTCGCTGCCGCGGCGCTACGCATACCCTCGGCGACGATGTTCGACTATGAGTGGGCGAGTGTGCAGCACAACATCAACTGCCGTCTTGCACGTGCGGTCGTCGTGCCCGATGCGATCCCGCCTGAGCGCCTGCGCCGCTACGGCGCGAGCGCGAAGCTGCGTCGCTACCCGGGACTGAAGGAGGAGTACTACCTGGCCGACTTCGAGCCGGACGACGCGGTCCTTGCCGAGCTGCGACTCGACCGCACAGCGCCGATCGTCGTGGTGCGAACGGCGCCCGACGTCTCGTTGTACCACCGTTTCGAGAACGACCTCCTCCCGTCGGTTCTCGACCGGCTGCGCGGAACGCAGACGGTGGTCCTCCCCCGCACCGACACCCAGCGCCGCGAGCTGCTCGCGGACGGCGGCTTCATCGTTCCCAGCCACGCGATCGACGCCCAGTCGCTGATCGCCTACGCCGATCTGGTGATCAGCGCCGGCGGTACGATGAACCGCGAGGCAGTCGCCCTCGGCACGCCGGTCTTCACGACCTTCGAGGGCCGCCTCGGCGCTGTCGATGCGCAGCTGATCGAAGCAGGCCGCCTGCGCAAGCTCAGCTCGCCCGACCAGATCGAGCCCGGCAAGCGCGCGGTTGCCGTCTCGCCGCGCACGCGGCGAGACCCCGAGCTGATAACCCAGCTGCTGCTCAGCGCCAAGCAGGGCTAGGGAGTGCCGGACGAGGACCGTATGTCCTCGTCCGGCACTCCCCTATCATCGATCGGATGCGCCGGAGGCTTCGTTCGGCGACCTTCCCGCTTCACCGCCATTCGCTGCCGCAGCTCGCGGTCGACGCGGGCCTGGTCGCGCTCGCCTACTTCCTCGCTTTCTGGCTTCGCCTCGACCGGCTGAACGGCCAATACGGAGCCCTGTTCGACCGCACGGTGGTCTGGGTCGTGGTCGGCACCGCGGTGCTGCTCGTCGTGGCCGGCGTCTACCGGCGGCGCTGGCGCTACGCGACGCAGCGCGACATCGAGAACCTACTGCGACTTTTGATCGTCGACACGATCCTGCTCGTCGCGGCGGTCGAGGTACTGCGCCCGTACGGCACGCTCAAGCCACCGGACGTGACGATCGTCTTGTACTTCCTGCTCGTGCTGTTGTTTCTCGGCGGTGCGCGGCTGCTCGCGCGGAGCGCTCACGATCGCCGTCTGCGGGGGTTTCGCGCGCGCAAGGACGCCCGCGCAGTGCTGATCGTCGGGGCGGGGGATGGTGGCCGGATGGTCCTTCGCGAGCTGCTGCGCAACAGCGAGCTCGGCCTGACGCCGGTCGGCTTCGTCGACGACGATCCGCTCAAGCGGCGACTGCGCTTCGACGGGGTCCGCGTCCGTGGCACGACGCGGGACCTGCCGCGAATCCTCGACGACGCTGAGCCGGACGAGGTGATCATCGCGATACCGTCGGCACCGGGGGAGCTGCGAATGCGCGTCGTCACGGCCTGCCGCGAGCGCGGGATCCCGGTTCGCACCCTGCCGACGGTGTTCGAGCTGCTGCGCGGATCGGTCGAGCTTGCGCGCCAGGTGCGCGACGTTCGGGTCGAGGATGTGCTCGGCCGCGAACCGGTGTTGATGGAGCTCGAGCGCGTCGGCGCATACCTGCGAGACGCCGTGGTGCTCGTGACCGGCGCCGGCGGCTCGATCGGCGCGGAGCTGTGCCGCCAGATCACCCGTGTCGGGCCGCGGCGGCTCGTCCTCGTCGACCACGCCGAGGACAACATCTTCGCGATCCAACGGGAGCTGCTAGAGGATCATCACGTCCAACCGGACGTGCTCGTCCCGGTGCTCGCCGACGTCAAGGAGGAGGAGCGGATGCGCGAGGTGTTTGGCGAGCACCGCCCCCAGTTCGTCTTCCACGCCGCCGCTTACAAGCATGTCGGCCTGCTCGAGCGCAACCCGCTCGAGGCGATCCACAACAACGCGATCGGGACCCGTGTCGTCGCGACCGTTGCCGGAGACCTCGCCGCGAGCGCGTTTGTCCTGATCTCGAGCGACAAGGCGGTGTCACCGTCCACGGTCATGGGGGCGTCGAAAGCGCTTGCCGAGTGCGCCGTCGAGGTCGCCCAGCGGCGCTTCGCCGGGACTCGGTTCATGGCTGTCCGCTTCGGCAACGTCCTCGGGTCCTCGGGCAGCGTCGTGCCGATCTTCCGTCGCCAGATCGCGGCGGGCGGTCCGGTGACGGTGACCGACGCGCAGATGACGCGCTTTTTCATGACCATCCCCGAAGCTGTGCAGCTCGTGATCCGCTCGGGATCGCTGGGCGAGGGCGGCGAGGTTTTCGTCCTCGATATGGGCGAGCCCGTGTCGATCATGGGGCTGGCACGTCAGATGATCGAGCTGTCCGGGCTCGATCCGGAGCATGACATCGCGATCGATATCATCGGCCAGCGGCCCGGGGAAAAGCTTCACGAGGAGCTGTTCAACCCATTCGAGCGCCAGCAGCTGACGGACGCCGAGAAGATCTGGATCGCGGAGCGCGACCCGCTGGAGAGCGAGGCCGTCGAGGCGATGTTCGACGAGATCTCACTGCTCGTGCTCGAGGGCGACGCAGCCGGACTCGCCGAGAAGGTGACGCAGATGACGTCGATGCGCGCACAGCAGCCGCTGGCCGCGGGGCCGTAGACTGGCGGCGGTCGTGCCTCACCTGTCCGTGATAGCGCTTTCGATCAACGGCGGCATCAAAACGCTCGGCGCCTACGCCGGGCTCGCCGCGGTTGTGGCCCTGGCGCTGCTCGCGCTGCTCTACTTCGCGCAGGCCCGAGAGCTGAAGCGGCTGCGCGAATGGATCGAGCACGAGGCGCAGCGCCCGCGGGCACAGGCGCCCGTGCGAGCCGGAGCCCCTGTGCCCGCTCCACCGCCCGCGCCTGCCGCTCGCCTGCCGATTTCGCCGGTGCCGCTCCCGGGTGCCGTCGCGCCGACCCAGGCGCCACTGGTCGCGACCTCGGTCGAGGGCGTCCGGCGCGTGTCGATCGCGGACGCCGCCGCTGCGGCCGGAACGGAAGTTGTTGCGCCAGCCGCGCCGGCTCCGGCCAGCGCTCCCGACGCGACCACCGTCAATGAGCCGGACGGCCTCGACGAGGCTCCGTTGCCAGAGCCTCCAGCCCACCCGCCACGCCTGGTCGCCGGACAGGTCGATGGGCAGGAGCCGGGGAGCGTCCACGAGATCGGCGAGGGGCTCGTGATCGGCCGCGGGAGGGGCGTTTCGATCCGGCTCACCGACCCGCTCGTGTCCGGGCGCCACGCGCGCGTCGCGTCCGACGGCGGGGGTGTGGCGCTCGAGGATCTCGGCTCAACCAACGGGACCTTTCTCAACGGGACTCAGCTGAGCGAGCCCGCGGTCCTCAGCAACGGCGATCGAATCCGTGTCGGGGAGAGCGAGTTCGTTTTCGAAAGCGTGCCCATGCCGGCCCCGTCGCCGCTGGCGGACACGACTCCGCCAACCGATGTGCCGCCTGCGTCCGGGGCCAGCGAGCCCGCCTCCGACGCCGACGGAGCAGCCCTGCCGACAGATGACCCGAGCGAGCCCCGGGGCCCGTCGGTGGCGGTTCCGCTGCTCGCCACGCCGGTTCCGGAGCGGACGCTCGACATCGATGATGCGGATGCCATCGAGGCCGCGCCCTTCTCGCGGTCCGCGATGCTTCCTCCGCCGCCCGCTCCGCCGCCCGCTCCACATCGCGATTCACCGGCGATCACCGGCGCGGTCCCACCGCCACCGGCGCCAATCACCCGCGTCGCGCGCGGCCTCCCGGGCGATCCGGATCGACCGATCGAATCCGCTCGCCGCGCCCGGCGCTGGCGGGGTGGCGCCGCGCTATCGGGCGTAGGGTTAGCGG
>DATAJI010000062.1:0-3001 GCA_036262195.1 Solirubrobacteraceae bacterium | reverse complement strand
GGCAGGGACCGCGCTGTCAGTGAGGCATCGGCGCCGTATCCTCGCCCCAGCCAGAGGGGCAAACGCTTGGGGTGCGTGTCTTGGCGGCGGGCTCGCCGGATCGATGCTCGGCTCGCTGGCCAACGACAGCGGCCCTCGACTACTGCTCGTCGGCTGCTTCGTGCTTGTCTGCGTGCTCGGCTACCTGTGGGGCGCTCCAGCCAGCTCGCAACAATGAGCTGGTCTGCGAGCCTGCTTCTTAGCTGCGCCTGCACTTGTTCTTATCGGATGCTTAGCGACGCAAGCAAAACTCGAACCTGGGTCCGGCAACCCCCGGCCGGACCCGCCCTTTTCCTGCGCAAGCCGGGCTGTCCATGCCAGGGGGCACACCCACGGGCAGAGGCGAGATCCAGGCCATGAGCGAGCGACCGCGGATTCTCGTCGTCGACGACGAGCCAGCCGTGCAGCAAGCGCTCTCCCGCGCGTTCACGCTCGAGCGCTACGCCGTTGAGCTCGCGGGCGACGGTCTCGCTGCGCTCGACGCGCTCGCGGAGGAGCGCTTCGACGCCGTTGTGCTCGACGTCACGATGCCTGGTGTATCGGGACTCGAGGTGTGCCGGCGCCTACGCGCCAGCGGCGACCGCTGCCCGGTGCTGATGCTCACCGCCCGTGACGCGATCGACGACCGGGTAGCCGGCCTGGACGCCGGCGCCGACGACTATCTCGTCAAGCCATTTGCCCTGCGCGAGCTGCTCGCGCGGGTCCGGGCTTTGCTGCGACGCCGTGAGGATGGAGACAGCGTGGGCGTGATGAGCTTCGCGGATATCACGCTCGACGGCCTCGCGCACGAGGTCCACCGGGGCGAGCGCCGGGTCGAGCTGACGCGTACGGAATTCTCGCTGCTCGAGCTGTTCATGCGCCACCCGCGCCAGGTCCTCAGCCGCTCGGCGATCTTCGAGCACGTCTGGGGCTACGACTTTGGTGCGGCCTCCAACACGCTCGGGGTCTACATGGGCTACCTACGCCGCAAGACCGAGGAGGGCGGCGAACCTCGCCTGCTCCACACGGTACGCGGCGTCGGCTACATCCTGCGCGCGCCATGAGCTTCGAGCGACGGGTGACGCTTTCGGCCGCACTCGCCGTCACGGTAGCGGTCCTGCTGGCAGCGCTCGCGAGCTACGTGATCGTGCGCCAGGAGTTCCATCAGGCCGTCGCAAAGTCGCTGACGATCTCCTTCAGGTCCGACAAGGACAGAGTCACGGGCCGCTTCGGGCGGCCCTTCACGGCGCCCGCGGGAGCGAGCGGACCGACGGCAGCGGCTCCGCAGCTGACCCACGCGCAACGGCTCAGGCTGTTGCTCAGCCCACGGCGGAACGGCATCGGTGTGCCGGGCATCGTCGAGCTGGTCAGCGCCGCTGGCAAGGTCACGCCCGCGTTCGGGATAACGCGCGCGCAGGAGGTTCGCGCGAGCAGCTCGATCGAGCAGCTGGCCCGCTCGGGGACGCACACGCTCGACTTCACATCGCGCATGAACGGCACCGACTACGAGGTTCTCGCCGGGGAGCTGACGCCGGGCGTCGCAATCGTGATCGACCGCTCGCTGAGTGAGCAGGACGCAACGCTCGCGCACCTACGCGTGGTCCTCCTGGTGGTCGCGGCGATCGGCATCGCGCTCGCCGCGCTACTCGGCTGGTTCGTTGCGCGAACGACAGTCGCGCCGGTGCGCCGGCTGACGGCTGCAGCGGAGCATGTTGCCGCGACCAACGATCTCGCGGCCCGGATCGATGAGACACGGCGCGACGAGCTCGGTAGCCTCGCGCGGAGCTTCAACGCGATGCTCGGCGCGCTCGACGGGACGATGCGAGCGCTCGACGAGTCGGCGCGGGCTCAGCGCCAGCTCGTCGCTGACGCCTCGCACGAGCTGCGCACGCCGGTCACCAGCCTGCGCACAAACATCGAGTTCCTACAGCAGTCAGAGAGCCTCGAACCGGACGCGCACCGGCGACTGGTCAGCGACGTCGTGACGCAGCTCGAGGAGCTGTCCGAGCTTGTCAGCGACCTGATCGAGCTGGCGCGCGACGACGAGCAGATCACGGAGCCGCCCGAGGAGGTACGCCTCGACGTGCTCGTCAGCGAGGCGATCGAGCGCGCGCAGCTCCACGCCCCGCAGGCGCGCTTTGACGTAAAGCTCGAGCCGACGGTCGTCAGCGCGGTTCCGTCGCGCCTCGGCCGGGCCGTGAACAACCTGCTCGACAATGCCGTCAAATTCGCCGGGACCGAGGCTCCGATCGAGGTACGGCTCGAGCACGGCGAGCTTGCGATCCGCGACCACGGTCCGGGGATCGACCCGGAGGAGTTGCCGCACGTGTTCGACCGCTTCTTCCGCGGCTCTCGCTCGCGAGCACTTCCAGGCAGCGGCCTCGGACTAGCGATCGTGCGTCAGGTCGCCGAACGGCACGCCGGCACTGTCAGCGCCGGCCCGGCGCCCGGCGGCGGCACGATCGTACGGCTGCAAATGCCCGTCGTTACGTGACCGGCTCGACAAGCCCGCTCAAGGATCCACGTGCACTGAGCAGGGCGCGCTCGTGGTGGGCTGGTAGGGATAGCCGGCGACGCCCGTCGCTGGGATCGCGACGCGGAAGGTGTAGCTGATCGACTCGGTCGTGCGCTCGAACGTATAGCGCCAGTGGAAGCGGCCGGTCGCGGCGCTGGCGAGCAGTTCGGTGTAGATCATCCACCGCCGGCCCTCGCGGTACTCGATCTCCAGCGGCAGGCCGCCGTGGGCGATATAGCCTCCGAGCACGCGTCCGCTGAAGCTGATCGTGTGGCCGTTGGTGGTGCTGCGGGGGGAGATCCGAAGCTTCACCTTGGGGGTTACGAGCAGCGCGAGCGTCGCCACGGCCGACGGCGTCGTCGCGTCCCCGTAGGCGCTGTAGGTGAGCGTCAGGTCGCGAGACGGCCCAGGCGACACGCTGTAGCTGAATGATCCGTCGGCCGTGGCGACGCTCGCGCTGCTCGTAAC
>DATAJI010000061.1:0-5914 GCA_036262195.1 Solirubrobacteraceae bacterium | reverse complement strand
GCATGTCGTCGTGGTGGTGCGCGGTCCACGGCTACCACCACCCGGCACTCGATGCGGCGGCGGCGGCACAGTTGGAGCAGATGGCGCACGTGATGTTCGGCGGTCTGACGCACGAGCCCGCCGTCGCGCTCGCCGGGGCGCTGCTCGAGCGCGTCCCGGATCCCCTGGCCCACGTCTTCTTCGCCGACTCGGGCTCGGTCGCCGTCGAGGTCGCACTGAAGATGTGCCTGCAGTACTGGCAGGGGCGGGGCCGTCCGGGAAAGAAGCGGATGCTCAGCCTGCGCGGCGGCTATCACGGCGACACGTTCGGCGCGATGGGCGTCTGCGACCCGCTCGACGGGATGCACTCGCTGTTCGCCGGCGTGCTCGCGGACAACGTCTTCGCGCCGCGGCCGCCCGGGGGTATCGATCGCGAGCTTGACGAGACGTATGTCGCGGCGCTTGCGCAGCTCGTCGAGGAGCACCGCGACGAGCTCGCGGCCGTGGTGATCGAGCCGGTCGTGCAGGGCGCCGGCGGCATGTGGTTCTACCCGGCCGGGTACGTCCGCGTGCTGCGTGAGCTCTGCGACGCACACGACGTGCTGCTCCTGCTCGACGAGATCGCGACCGGCTTCGGGCGCAGCGGAACCTACTTCGCCTGCGAGCGCGCCGCTGTCGCCCCCGACGTGATGTGTGTCGGCAAGGCGCTGACCGGCGGCTACGTCACGCTCGCAGCGACGCTCTGCACGCCGGCGGTTGCCCAGGCGATCGGCGCGAGCGCCGGCGGAGCGCTGATGCACGGCCCGACCTACATGGCGAACCCGCTCGCCTGCGCGATCGCCCTCGCCAGCCTGGACCTGCTCGACACGAGCGATTGGCAGACCAATGTCGCGCGGATCGAACGGACGCTCGCGAGTGACCTGGCGCCGCTTCGTGAACGCCTGGGCATCGTCGACATGCGCGTGCTCGGGGCAATCGGCGTGATCGAGCTCGACCACCCGGTCGACATCGCCACCGCGACCGCGGCAGCAGTCGCAGCCGGCGTCTGGCTCCGCCCGTTCCGCAACCTCATCTACTCCATGCCGCCCTACATCACCAGCGACGACGAGCTCCACACGATCGCCCGGGCAATGGGAGCAGCGGCAGCCGCCAGCTAGACACAGACCGGACGGCCCCGCCCCCACGGCGGCCACTCAGCGGCCGACCTCGTCCCGTAACACCGAGGGCTGGGCTCCGCACAACGAGGACGAGTCGGCCCCTTAGCCGAACGTGAACGAGTAGCCGCTCGTGCCGGGGGAGAAGCTCAGCGTGATCGTCTCGTCCTCATCGTGCGGTTCGGAGACGATGTTGTAAAGCCGCTGCCCGGTGACGGTTATGTAGCCGTCGTGAACGTCACTCCCGGCGTCCCCGGCGTTCGGGACACGGCCGTTGATCAGGACGCCGACGTGGCCGACCCCCTGCGCCGGCGGGCTCAGCACGATGTAGACGTGCTTGCCCTGGACGTTGGCGGTGATCGTCGCGTTGTTGCCGGCGAGCGCCTGCTGTTTCGCAATCGTCCAGGTACCGCCGTAGGCGAACCCGCTCAGCGCGACCACTCCGGTCGGCGCGGCATAGGTGTGAGTCCCACTGAACGGACCGCTCGCCCAGTCCTCGGCCCGTGCCGTGCCGAGGTAGGTCTCGGGGCTCGTCTCGGTCGACGGCGTGATGACGTGGTTCGGGCGCGCGTCCGCGCCGAGGTCCTTGGTGCCGGCGGCGACCAGCAGCGCCCGTATCGCGGCTTCCGTCTGCGGGTAATAGCCCTCATAGGGGTCCGCGTAGCGCACTCTTCCCCGGGCGTCGATCAGGAAGTCCGAGGGCCAGCCTTCGTTGCCCCACTCGTTGAACGTGTCGAGGTTGTTGTCCTGCACGATCGGATAGCGGATGCCGAACTGGGCGATCGCTGCCTTGAGGTTGCCGGCATCGCGCTCGAACGGGAATTCGGGCGACTCGACACCGATCACGACCAAACCGTCGCTGCGGTATTTGCGATACCAGGCCTCGAGGTAGGGCAGCGTCCGAATGCAGTTGATGCAGGTGTAGGTCCAGAAGTCGACGAGGACGACGTGCCCGCGCAAGCCCGCGAATGTGAGCGGACGACCACCCGCCGTGTTGAACCAGTCCTCGGTGCCGATGAACGGCGGCGCAGCCGGACCGACGGGGAGGTCCGCGGCGCTCGAGGTACCGGCGCTTCCGCGCGACTTCACGAGCGCCTTGTGCGGGTGGATCGAGCTCAGGCGCGACGCGACTGCTCCCGAATCGTCGATCGCCGCCGTGATGTTGACGTTGGGGATGTGCCTGGCGATCAGCTCGTCGAGCTTCACGTCGAGCATCGTCGCGATAACGAGCGCCGTGGCGACCATCACGACGCCGAGCACCCGTTGCACGACCAGCGTCCGCCCGCCGCGCCGCAGCCGATCGAGGATCCGCCGGCCGCCGAGCGCCAGCGCCAGGAGCATCAGTCCGGTGCCGAATGCGTAGGCAAGGCCAACCAGAACGGCGCTGCCGCTCGCGGCGCTGACCGAGATCACCGCCGCCAGGATTGGGCCTGCGCACGGCGTGTAGACGAAACCGAGTGCCCCGCCGACGAGCAGGCCCGACGCGAATCCGTCGCCGCTCGTGCGCGGACCCAGGCGCGAGAACACCGCCAGCGGCCGCTCGAGTACCTGCCCGAATCGCGGCACGATCAGCGCGAGCCCAAACACCAAGAGCACGACGATCGCTACGTCGCGCAGCGGATCGGAGCCGAGCCCGACGCCGTCGACCACCTTCGCGATTCCGATGATCGTGATCGCGAACGTCGTCGTCAGGCCGATCACGATCCCGAGCGGACGGCGCGTACCCCCGGCGCCGCTCGCCGACAGCATCGCCGGCAGCACCGGCAGCACACACGGCGAGACGGCGGTGCCCGCCCCAACGACTACCGCGAACAGCATCAGTACCAGCACAGCGCCTACATCCTTACGAACCGCAGCGACGTGCGGCGCAATCGTTATCTCCCCTTGAAGGTCGTCGGAGCTTTTGTCGTGCTTCGCCCGACAAAACTCCTCCTCTTACTTGCAGGCGATGGGCCGAAGCGTCGCGGCTCAAGGCATGTCGAGCGGCCGCACATTCGGCGCCGACCCGCCCACCACGAGGCCGCTACATCAGGCGACCCACATGCCGGCTGCGCCATGCCTCGAGGTCGCTCGACCAGCGCTAAAGGAGGAGTTTTTTCGAGCTTTGCTCGAAAAAAGCTCCGACGCCTATTCGATACGGCTGAACTCGAAGATCGCGATCCCGAGCATCAACAGCCCGAGGAGCGCGACGACGCCGGCCTCGAACAGTCCGGGCAGATGCCAGCCCCACCAGGTCACGCCGGGGTCGAGCACGCGGCGCGCCAGCGGTGAGATGTTGAGGTGTGCGAAGACGGCGCGACGCATTGGATCGACCGCGTAGGTGAGCGGGTCGATCCGGTTGAGGATCGTCAGCCACTGCGGTAGGCCCGACACCGGGAAGATTGCGCCCGAGAGGAAGTACATCGGCAGGATGATCATCTGCGTCAGCGCCATGAAGGACTGCATCTGCTTGACGCGTGCCGCCGCCATGACCCCGAATGCGGTGATCGAGAACGCAACCAGCAGCTGCAGGGCGAAGATCTCGAGGATCAGGACCGGCGCGTACGGTACGCCGACGAGGCCCGCAAGGCAGATCAGGATCACACCCTCGAAAGCTGCCACCGTGGCACCGCCGAGGCACTTGCCGATCACCAGTGAGCTGCGCCTGACCGGCGCGACCATCATCTCGCGCAGGAAGCCGAACTCGCGGTCCCAGACGATCGACGCGGCCGAAAAGATCGCAATGAACATCACCGCCATGCAGAGCACGCCGGGGTAGACGAACGTGCGCAGGTTGACACCGTGGGTGCCGTGGCTTGCGAGCTGCGACAGGCCGGTGCCGAGCACGAACAGGAACAGGAACGGCTGCACGAGCGAGGTGACGATCCGCAGGCGATCCTTCGTGAAGCGGATCAGCTCGCGCTGCCAGACGACCTTGACCGCGCGCAGCTCGCTGCGCATGCTGCTCGCGGGCACGCGGACCGCAGCGATCTCGTGCATCGGTCGCGGTGCGGGGGCGAGGTGTCGGGAACCGGGGGTCGTCGTGCTCGCCATGGCTATCTCCGTCCGAACGCTCGCGCCATGGTCCGCATCTGGCTGGAGGCCGCGTCCTCTTCGGCGTCGCGGATCGTCGACCCCGTGTGCAGGAGGAAGACGTCATCGAGTGACGGGCGCGACACGCTGACCGAGCTGATCGGCACGCCGAGCTGGGCGAACAGGCGCGGCACGAACTGCTCGCCCCCGGGCACGCCGAACGTGACCGCTCCCTCGGCCATCTGGGCCTTGATGTTGAACTCGCGCTCGAGTGCCGCGATGGCGGCGGCGTCGTCGTCGGTGTGGATCTGAACGCGGTCCTTGCCGACCGCCGCCTTCAGCGCTTCGGGTGTGTCGAGCACGACGATCTTGCCCTTGTCCATGATCGCGATCCGGTCACAGTGCTCGGCCTCGTCCATGTAGTGGGTCGTCAGGAAGATCGTGATGTCCTCGGCAACCTTCAGCTCGCGGATGTAGGTCCAGATCGACGCTCGCGTCTGTGGGTCGAGGCCGACCGTCGGCTCGTCGAGGAACAGCACGCGTGGGGAGTGCATCAAGCCGCGAGCGATTTCCAGGCGTCGTTTCATGCCGCCGGAGAAAGTGTTGACCGCGCTCTTGCGCCGCTCCCAGAGACCGACCATCTCGAGCACCTGCTGCATCCGCGGGCCGACCAGCTCGCGCGGGACGCCATACAGCTCGGCGTGTAGGCGCATGTTCTGCTCGGCGCTCAGGTAGCCGTCGAGCGTCGTGTCCTGGAAGACCAGGCCGATGTTGCGGCGAACCGCATCGCGGTCGCTGGCGACGTCGTGGCCGGCAACGCGCGCGTAGCCGCCGGTCGGCAGGATCAGCGTGCAGAGCATCGAGATCGTCGTCGACTTGCCCGCCCCGTTGGGACCGAGAAAGCCGAAGATCTCGCCCTGCTCGACGTCGAAGTCGATGCCGCGCACGGCCTCGATCTCGCCGTAGTGCTTCTCGAGGCCGCGCACGACAACTGTGGCGCTGTCAGACGGCTCCGGGGCGACCGTCGCGGCCGCCCCGTTGGCGCTCGTCGCAACGCTCACTCGTCACCTTCACCGAGGATCCGGTAGATCGCACGGCGCGCGTCGCTCAGCACCTTCCTTGCCTCCACTATCTGGGTTTCGCTCGCTGTCTGGGCGAGCTGGCTGGCGGCGATCGCCACCTGGCGCAGGAGCCCGAAGAGCTCACGCACCTCACTTGATACGCCTCCTTGGAGGGTATCCCATGGCGCTGGGGCGTCTTCCGGGCGCTTTGCGAGGTGCTCGCGGCCCGAATCGGTGATCGCGAACTGCTTGCGTCCGTCCTGCTCCTCGGAGCGGATCAGACCCTCGTCTTCGAGTTGCGCCAGGGCCGGGTACACCGAGCCGGGGCTCGGAGCCCAGACGCCGTCGCTGCGCTGCTCGATCTCCTGCATGATCGCGTAGCCGTTGCGCGGCTCCTCGGCGAGCAGCAGCAGTGCTGCGGTGCGGATGTCACCGCGCCGCGCCTTGCCGCCGCGGCCACGGAACCCGCCGGGCCCAGCGAAACCGCGCGGTCCGCCAAAGCCGAACCCACCTTCGCTGTGCGGCCCGCGGTGTCCCGGCCCGCCAGTGCCGCGCATCATCACCATTTGAGCGAGCGCGGCGAACCGCTCGCCCGACATTCCTCTTTCGTGCCGGTGGCCACAGCGGCCGCCGGCTGCATGACTTGCAGTCATCGTGTACTCCTCGTGTTGTGAATAACTCATTCACATCACGATATATCGCAATACA
>DATAJI010000060.1:0-4435 GCA_036262195.1 Solirubrobacteraceae bacterium | reverse complement strand
GCGCCCACCCGCGGATCGGTGCATGCACCGATCCGAGCCTCGGCGCATGCGCCGAGGCGAACCGCAATCGCCCAGCTGAAGACAGCAGACGCGCGTTCTGCTACAAAGTCACTAGCGATGTCTGCCGTCCGCAACCGATCTGACGTTACGCCGCCCCGCGGTGCGCTTTCGGCTGCCAGCTATCGCTACTACGCCTGGTCCTGGCGATTTAGCTAGGCGCTCGGACCTGCGCCCGCCTGGGCGCATGCTGCTCCGACAAGGGGCCCTCGCGGGCCGAGCGCCGTCACCACTCGCGCAACGCTTCATTCACGCGTTGCGCGGCGCCGGCAATAAGCTTTCTGAGACCTTGAAAGGACCAAACTGATGATGATCGTGATGAAACCGGGGGCGAGCGAGGAGGAGATCGCTCACGTCGTTGCGCGCGTTGAGAGCGTTGGCGCGCGCGTGCATCTATCGAAGGGCGAAGAGGTGACGGTGATCGGCGCGATCGGCGACCGTGAGCACGTCGCGCGGCTCGAGCTGGAGGGCTCTCCCGGGGTCGCGCAGGTCGTCCCGATCCTCAAGCCCTACAAGCTCTCCTCGTCGCAGTTGCGCAAAGGTGAGCGCTCGGTTTTCGAGATCGGTGGACGGCGGATCGGCGGCGGCAACTTCGCGCTGATCGCGGGGCCGTGCACCGTGGAGTCGCGCGAGCAGTTGCTCGAGACGGCGCGCACCGTGAAGGAGGGGGGCGCGGCGATGCTGCGCGGCGGCGCCTACAAGCCGCGGACGTCCCCCTACGCGTTCCAGGGACTCGGCCAGGAGGGGCTACGGCTGCTCGCCGAGGCCAAGGCGGAGACGGGGCTGCCGATCGTGACCGAGCTGATGGACGTGCGTGACATCGAAGCGGTTGCCGAAGTCGCCGACGTGGTTCAGGTTGGCGCGCGCAACATGCAGAACTACACGCTGCTCTCGGAGATCGGGCGCAGTGGCCTGCCCGTCCTGTTGAAGCGTGGCCTGTCGGCGACACTCGAGGAGCTGCTGATGGCGGCGGAGTACGTGCTGAAGGAGGGCAACGAGCAGGTGATGCTCTGCGAGCGCGGGATCCGCACGTTCGAGACGTCCTACCGCTTCACGCTCGACCTGATGGCCGTGCCAGTGCTCCAGCAGCTCTCGCACCTGCCGGTCGTGGTCGATCCGAGCCATGCCGCCGGGCGGCGCGACCTCGTCGGACCGCTGTCGCTGGCCGCCGCCGCGGTCGGCGCCGACGGGATCATCGTCGAGGTCCATCCGAACCCTGATGAGGCGATCTGCGACGGACCGCAGCAGCTCCGCCTCGAGGACTTCGCCGAGTACGCGGCACTCGTCGAGCGGGCAGCCCAAATCGCGGGCAAGGCGTTCTCCAACGCGTGAACGTCGGAATCGTCGGCGTGGGGCTGATCGGGGGATCGATCGGCCTCGCGCTGCAGCAGCGGCTCGGTGCGTCGGTGACCGGTTACGACCCGGCGGCGGCTGTGCGCGAGGAGGCCCTCCGGCGGGGGGCGATCGGCCGCACCGCGGCTAGCGCGGCGGAGGCCGCGCACGATGCGGAGATCGTCTTCGTCGCGGCGCCGGTCAGCGCCCTGGCGGATGCGATCGACACCGTCCTGGCGGGGGCCGGCGGCGGTTGCGCGGTCAGCGATGTCGGCTCGACCAAGCGCGAGCTCGTCGCCGGTCGCAGCGACGAGCGCTTCATTGGCGGCCACCCGCTCGCGGGCGCTGAGACCTCCGGCGTCGAGCACGCGCGCGCCGACCTCTTCGACGGCGCGACGTGGTACCTGACGCCGGGGCCCGGGACCTCGGGCGCTCTCTACGAGCGCCTGCACAAGACGCTCGTCGGGATCGGCGCCAAGCCGACCGCGATCGACGCTGCCGACCACGACCGCGTGCTGGCCAGCGTGTCGCACCTGCCGCACGTGTTCGCGAACGTCCTGGTCGCCCAGGCCGCGCGCGCGTTATCGGGCGAACACGTGCCGGCGACCGGGCCGAGCTTCCGCGACGCGACGCGCGTCGCCGGCGCGAGCGCGACGATCTGGCCGGACATCTACCTGTCCAACCGCGAGGCGCTGGTGACGCTGATCGACGAGGCTCAGGGCCGCCTGAGCGAGGTGCGCGAGGCTCTCGCGGGCGCCGATCGCGGCGCGATCGAGCGCTGGAACGAGGCGGCGCGCATCGATCGCGACGCTTTGCTCGGCGCGGGCCTCGCCGGCGGCGCGGTCTACGAGTTGCGCGCGGCGGTCACCGACCAGCCGGGGGTGGTGGCGGAGATCGCGCTGGCGCTCGGACGCGCCGGCATCAACATCGTCGACATCGCGCTGTCACCGGCCCAGGACGGCGGCCAGGGCGTCGTCGCGCTGTGGATCCAGGGCGAGGATCAGGCCGAGCGGGCCGTCGGCTTGGTCAGCGGGCTCGGCATCCCGGTGGCGCGAGCGTGACCATGGCGGCTGTCGCACGCGTCGAGCCGCTTGCCTCGCCTCCTGACGCGGTGGTGCGGGTCCCCGGCTCGAAGAGCATCACCAACCGGGCGCTGCTGTGCGCGGCGCTGGCGAGCGGGACCAGCGTGCTGCGCGGTGCGCTGTTCGCCGACGACACGCGCGCGATGATCGGGGCGGTTGCGGCCCTCGGCGCCGAGGTCGATGCACGCGAGAGCGAAGCGATCGTGCGCGTCGTCGGTGGACGCCTCGCCGAGTCTCCGGTGCGGATTGACGCCGGGCAGTCAGGGACGACTTCGCGCTTTGTCTTGGCGGCTGCGGCGCTCGGCAGCGCCGAGTGTGTCGTCGACGGCGAGGGCCAGCTTCGGCTGCGGCCGTTTGCTCCGCTTGTCGACGCGCTCGTGCAGCTCGGCGCCTCGGTGCGGGCGCTGGAGCAGCCCGGCCACCTGCCGCTGGCGGTGCGCGGACCGCTGGCCGGGGGGGAGGTTGCGCTACCCGGGCACATCTCGAGCCAGTTCCTCTCCGGCCTGATGCTGGCCGGACCGCGGATGGAGCATGGACTCACGGTCGCGCTGACATCACCGCTCGTCTCGGTCCCCTATGTCGAGATGACGCGCTCGGTGATGGCTGCTTTCGGCGCCGTCAGTGACGGCCTGAGCGTCGAGCGGGGCGAGTATCGAGCGGCCGACTTCGCGGTCGAGCCGGACGCTAGCGCGGCGTCGTACTTCTTCGCCGCGGCGGCGATCAGCGACGGGCGCGTGACGGTCGAGGGGCTCGGGCGCGACTCGATCCAGGGTGACGTCGCCTTCGTCGACATCCTCGAGCGGATGGGCGCGCACGTCGAGCGGGCGCGCGACGCGATCACCGTCGCCGGAGCCGGGGCGCTGCACGGGATCGAGGTCGACATGTCCGACATCTCCGACACCGCGCAGACCCTGGCCGCGGTAGCGGTCTTCGCCGACGGCCCGACGCGCGTTCGCGGCATCGGCTTCATCCGCCGCAAGGAAACCGATCGGATCGGAGCGATCGTCGGTGAGCTGCGCCGCGCCGGCATCGAGGCAACCGAGGAGGACGACGGTTTCGTGATCGTGCCCGGGCCGGTCAAGCCGGTGCGCTTCGAGACCCACGACGACCACCGCATGGCGATGAGCCTCGCGCTGCTCGGCCTGCGCGTCGAGGGCATCGAGCTCGCGAACCCGGGCTGCGTCGCGAAGACCTACCCGGCGTTCTTCGAGGATCTTGCGATGCTTCGCGCGTGATCATCGCGATCGACGGACCAGCCGGCGCCGGGAAGTCGAGCGTCGCGCGCGCGCTCGCCGAGCGCCTCACTGCACGCTATCTCGACAGCGGTGCGATGTACCGCTGCGTCGCGCTCGCAAGCCTCGAGGACCTTAGCCGGACGCCGGCGGAGCTCGCCGAGGCGATCCAGATCGAGCTCGGTCCTTACGTTCTGCTCGATGGCGGCGACGTCACCGCCGCGATTCGCGCACCGGAGGTCTCCGCGCAGGCGTCGCTGATCGCGACCGACCCCGACGTTCGCGCGGCGCTCGTAGCGCACCAGCGTGAGCTGCTCGCGACCGGCGACTGGATCGCCGAGGGCCGCGACATCGGCACGGTCGTCGCACCCCACGCCGACCTGAAGATCTTTCTCACGGCAAGCGAGGCCGAGCGGGCGATTCGCCGCGGCGAATCGGTTAGCGAAAGGGATACGCGTGACAGCACGCGCATCCACAGCCCGCTCCAGCCGGCAGCCGACGCAACGCTGCTGGACACCACAGGCCTTACGCTGGAAGAAGTGGTCGAGCAGATCATCAAGCTGGCTGAGACCGCCATCGCCGGTCGCGCATGACCAAAGTCGCCGTTGTCGGCTACCCCAACGTCGGGAAGTCCTCGCTCGTCAACCGCCTCACGGGCACCCGTGAGGCGATCGTCCACGAGCGGCCCGGAATCACGCGCGACCGCAAGGAGCTCGACTGCGAGTGGAACGG
>DATAJI010000059.1:0-15963 GCA_036262195.1 Solirubrobacteraceae bacterium | reverse complement strand
CGCTGCGCGGCGGGTTCAGCGAGAAGGAGCTGCTCGAGGCCGGGCTCGTGCAGCGCTCGAGCGACCAGCCGGGGCGGGTCTATGACCGCTTCCGCAGGCGCATCACCTTTCCGCTCTGCGACCGCCGTGGCCGCGTCGTCGGGTTCGGCGCGCGGGCGATGCGTGCCGAGGAGCAGGCGAAGTACCTGAACAGCTCCGACAGCGACATCTTCCACAAGCGCGAGCACCTCTTCGGCGTGCACCTGGCGCAGCGGCCAGCGGCTCGGGCTGGGGCGGTCGTGCTCTGCGAGGGCTACACCGACGTGATCGCGATGCACCAGGCCGGCGTCGAGAATTGCGTCGGCTCGATGGGAACCGCGCTGAGCGCCGAGCAGGTTGGTGTGCTGGCGCGGCTCGCGCCGCGGCTGATCCTCGCGCTCGACGCGGATGGGGCGGGGCAGGCCGCGATGCTGAAATCGGCGGCGCTCGTGGCAGCCAAGCGCATCGAGCTGCGTGTCGTGCCGTTGCCGGCGGGAAGCGATCCTGCCGATGTGCTCAAGCGTGAAGGCGCCGCGGCGCTGCCGGCGCTCGTCGATCGCGCGGTGGCGTTCGTGCGCTTTCGCGTCGAGCGGCTCCTCGCCACGGGGCAGCGGGACACGCCGGAGGGCCGTGACCGGATCCTCGAGGCGCTGCGGCCCGTGTTCGCCGAGCTCGGGCCCGGCGCGATGCGCGAGGAGCTCGAGCGTGAGGTCTCCGCGCAGCTCGGCCTGTCCGAGCGGACGATCGAGCGGGTGCTCGGCGCGAGCGGCGCGCGTCAGGTCGCCGGGGGCGTGCCAGCTCCGGCGCTCGACGCCGGGGAGCGGACCGAGTGCGCCTTCCTCGAGCTCTGTATCGCGCTGCCCGAGCGCGGATCGGCGCTGCTCGGCGAGATCAACATCGAGGCGATGTTTGCCAATCCGCTCACGCGCGCCGCCGCGGAGCGGCTTCGTGCGAACGTCGATTCACCGGCAATCGATGCCGAGGAGAGTGGGCTGGAGGCGCTGTTGACGAAGCTCGCGGTGATCGCCAGCACGCTCGACGCGATGCCCGGGCAGCTCGAGGTCGCGCTGCGCCAGCTCGATCTCGCCCGCATCGAGCGCGCGATCGACGGCGTGCGTGCGGGCGGCGGGGCCGGAGTCGAGCAGCTCGGACACGAGCGCGCCGAGGTCAAGGCGGAGCTCGACGAGTGGATGGCTCGCGCGCTCGAGGAGACCGCCGCGCCGGCGCGGTAAGGCGGCGCTGAGAGCGGCGAGCGGCGCGCGGTTCCATCCGCTCCGGCCCGTAGGCCGGAAGCGCAGATGAGCAAGGAGCGGCTGGCGGCCTGGGTGTCGGAGGGCCTGTCGCTCGAGCAGATGGGGCGCCTTGTCGGGCGTCACCCGAGCACCGTCTCCTACTGGCTCGCCAAGTACGACCTGAGCGCGCCGGGTCGCGCCAAGCACGCCCCGCGCGGGCCGATCGAACGGCCGAGCTCGCGACGCTCGAGTTTCACCACATCAATCCTGAGACGAAGCAATTCGGCATCGCGCAGCAGGGCTTCGGCCGATCGCTCAGCAAGCTGCGCGCGGAAGCCGCGAAATGCGTGCTGCTGTGCTCTAACTGCCACGCTGAGGTCGAGCACGGAACCGTTACGCTGTCGAGCGAGCACAGCCCTCCGGGGTAGCTCATTACGGCGGTCCGGGGTAGCTCAACGGCAGAGCTCTCGCCTGTTAAGCGAGCGGTTGTGGGTTCGAGTCCCACCCCCGGAGCTCCCACGGCCCGCTTCACCGCAGCCGCTAATCAGCCGCCAGTTGCTTCGCATGGCCCTTGCAGTCGTAGAGCGCGTAGTTCTGGCCGCCGAACGGGTACCAGCCGATCGGGTGCGTCGGCGTTCCGATGTAGGTTGGCGGTCGCCACTGCGCCGGCGGGACGAGCGTGCAGGCCGCCTTGATGGCGCGTGACGCAGAGTTGCCGCCTCGCCAGGTGTAGGCGCCGCCCATCAGCATGTACCGCGCTTCGCCACGGTTGACGAGGCGTGCCAGCTGTTGCGGCGTGACCGCCGGCGTCTGCGTGCCGTAGCCCCCGAGCGCCGCAGCTCTGTAGCCCAGGAGGATCATCGGTGCCGCGGTGATCGAGGCCTGCGTCAGCAGAACCCAGCGCGCATCGGGGGCGCGCGGGTCGACGTAGTGGAACAGCTTCGCCAGGATCGGCAATGTTGGCGCCGATGCGCCGATTCCGCCCTGACCGGCGTCGGCGTAGGGACCGGCGGCCGGGAAAGTGCCGTCCACCGGGACCTCCCACACCGTCTTTGAGTACAGCGCGGGCACGACGAGCAGTGCGAGGAGACCGACGGCGATCGCAGCGGCGGTCAGTCGCGGTCGCAGCCACAGCAGCGCGACGCACGCCACGACCGCCAGGATCAGGATCGGCCACAGCCATTTGAGGTAGTCGTATTGGCGGCTCAGCAGGTAGATCTGCACGCCGGCCGTCGTCGCGAGTGCGCCGACCGGCAGCACGAGATAGCGCCGGTGGCGGCGCGCGAGCGCGACGAATGCGGTGGCGCCGCAGGCAGCGACGATCGCCGTCCCGGGGCCCAGTGCTGAGGTGTAGTAGGGATGCACGATGCCGTTGGAGGAGCTGAGCACCACCGCCTCGACCACAAACCAGGTGCCGAACACGAGCAGCGGCGCGAGCCGCCGGTCACGTCGTGGGCCCCTGAAGAACACGATTGCCAGCGCGATCAGGCCAAACAGGGCGAACGGCAGCAGCCACGCGGCCTGATCTCCGAAACCGGTGCCGAACAGCCGCAGCAGACCGGGCGGCGGCCCGAGCGCCACCGGCGAGTAATGACGGAGCACGATCGGCGCGGTTGGTGTCGGCGTCGTCGTCGTGGCGGGTGGCTGACCGTAGGTCGACGGGATGACCGTCACGCACGTCGTTCCCTCCAGGATGCCGACGTCAGTGTCCGGAGTGCCGATCGCCAGCTTGGTGCCCTTGCATTCGAGGCTCTCGACTCGGGGGCCGAGCACGGCTGAGGTATCGGGCGCGGGGTGCGCTGCCGAGTTGCCGAGAACACCGGAGGAAAAGCTCGTGCCAGAGCCTCCGACCTCGCCGGCCACGCGCCCAAAGCCGTTGTAGCCAAAGGTCAGCGTCAGCTCGGAGTCGTTCATCGTGCCGCCGACGTACGGCCGCTGATCCTGCGGCACGAGGTCCACCGCCACGATCCAGACGAGCGACACCGCGGCGAGCACAACGGTCGCCA
The DNA here is from genome assembly GCA_036262195.1 of Solirubrobacteraceae bacterium. GTDB lineage: Bacteria > Actinomycetota > Thermoleophilia > Solirubrobacterales > Solirubrobacteraceae > Palsa-513. Next base: position 12,707 of record DATAJI010000059.1, on the reverse strand, counting down.
GTGCCGTGCGGACCACGCGCCTGCGGATCGGGCCTTCCGCGCACGCGAGGTAGGCGATCCCCATCCCCGGGACGATCAGATACGCCGCTAGCGCCTTGGTGTTGAACGCGAGTCCCGCGACCAGCGCTGCGAGCAGGAGCGTCCGCAGGCGGTCGGTCTCGATCGCCCGTACCGTCGCCCAGCCGGCGATGAGCATCAGCAGGATCAGCAGCGCATCGAGGTTGTTGTCACGCGTCGAGGCAACGAAGGCAGGGAACACGGCGAGCGCAGCTGCCGCTCCGACCCCCGTCCAGCGGCCGAACCGCGGCGCCACGATGAAGTACGTGAAAGCGACGCTGAGGAACCCACACGCCGCTTCGGGAAGCAGCACGCTGACGGCGTGGAAGCCAAGCAGCTTGGCGCTGAGGACCTGTAGCCATAGGCCGAGCGGAGGCTTGTCGACCGAGATCAGCCCGCCCGGGTCAGACGAGACGAAGAAGAAGTTGTGCAGCGAGCCGAGCATCGACTTGACCGCCGCCGAGTAGTAGTTGTTCCCGTAGCCGTTGTGGCTGATCCTGTGGCCTTCGAGGGCTGCCGACAACAGCAGCACGAAGCCGAGCGCGATGTGCTCGCGCCGCAGCGCGAAGCCCCGACCAGCGGTCAGGCGTTGCCTCCACGCCCCCCGCGGGCGCTCGTCGCCCGCCGGTTCAGCCACGCCAGCCGAGGTCTCGCCGGCGCTCATCGATTCGCTGCGCGCAGAGTGGCCGCGCAGCTCGTTGGGACGCCGTGCCTCACTGGTCGGCAAAGACTATGGGAGCGGCCGGGCGCATGCGCAGGCCATCGCGGACCGTGGCTCAGCGGCGGCGACGGACCGCGACGGGTGCTTTGCAGCGCAGCGACCACTTGGCGGCCCCGCGTGCGCGCACCGACTTGCACGACGCCCGGCGAGTGACGGTACGCACGACCGTCTTGCAGGCCTTGGCGTGCTTGCCGTGCGCCAAGCGCTTGCACGACAGTCCGACCGCGTGAGACACGAATGTCTTCGTGCAACGCCGCACCTCGACGCCGCGGCGCGTGTGCAGCACGCTGCCACAGCGCGTCGTCGATCGCCGCGAGTGCACACCCGAGGCGCCGGCCGTCTTGCCCGCGCTCGTTGTCACGCCAATCTCCTCGCTCGCCGAGCCGCTGTTGCCGAGGCTGTCGGTCACGGTCAGCGTCACCGTGTACTCACCTGGCGCTGCGTAGCTATGTGTCACGCTCTGCCCCGTGGCGCTCTGGCCGTCGCCAAAGCTCCACGCGTAGCTGCTCACCGCGACGTTTGTGCCCGGCGTCGCGGTGAAGGCGCGCGGGGATCCAACGACAGCGCTTACTGGAGCGCGTAAGCCCGGGGTCGGCGAGGCGCTCAGCGCACAGTTGCCGGTCGCGTTGCTCCACGCGCCCTGTAGGTAGTAGTGCGCTCCGTTGATCATCTGGTTCCACAGCGTGCCGGCGGACGCGACGCCGCCCTCGAGCGGCAGGAACGAGTCGGGACTCCAGGTGACGCCGTTGCAGAGGTCCGCGATCTCGTTGCCGTCGGCGTCATACCAGGCGTCTAGCAGCGGATCGCTGATCGTCTCGAGCATCTCATGGGTGAGCGACTTCAGCGCCACATCACCTAACCCGGGATCGCCGTTGGGCGCCTGGACCAGCGGGTTGCCGTCGTCCTGGCAGCCCTTCGCGCCGGCCTGCGAGCCGAGCTCGGTGAACGGGATCTCGATATAGAGAAGCGTCGAGCTGCCATCGCTCGCGTAGGAGTGGAGGCTGCAGTACGCGTTGTTCGAGCACTGGCCGCCGCCGTCCATGCACGTCACCACGCTGTCGGGCGTCAACATGACGAAAAGCGACCCCATTCCGCTCGGCAGCGAATGGCTCGCGGCGAAGCTTTCGAGCTCACTGCTGATCTGCGAGTCGGTCAGGCAGGTCGGGGCGCCGGGCGTGGTCGCGCTACAGCCGCCGCTACCCGGGTAGGGATCGCTGTCGATGTAGCTGCCGCCGAAGGTCTGGGCGTACTGCGCGCCGCCAGCAGCGTCGCCGTATTGCGTGGCAACCGAGAAGACGTCGCCGTTGCTTCCGCTGTCGTGGGCCACGTTCGCGAGGAAGCCGCCGACAAGGCTTTTGGTGCTCGAATCGAAAGCACCGTCGGGGTCCCAGAAGATCGCGTACGTCGTGATCGCGTGGAGCACCGGGCCACCGTGGTAGAGGATGCCTTGCTCGTTAGCGGAGAGCGGGCCGTTCAGCACGCTCGCAGCTGTGTGCGCGTCGAGAACGCGAGCGGCGAGTGGCTGCACTCCAAAGCGCGCCCCGCCGACGCCAACTAACACCGAGGCGCCCGCTGAGGGCACGCTGGCAAAGGCGAGCGTGATCAGGGTGCCAATCGTCACTAGCAGCGCGTACGCGCGTTGCAAGCTCGATGAATTGAACGCGCGGCGGACCACTCATCCTTGTGATCGGGGCCACGGCGTCGCCAGCACACCCGCGGTGGACCTATTTGGACGCCTCGAACATTCGTCGAGCGAATGACTGGCCGCGCACAATGGGCGACAGCGCCACGACGACTACGCTGTGCGTCGCGGGCCGGTAGCTCAGTTGGTTAGAGCAGCGGACTCATAATCCGTCGGTCCCAGGTTCGAGTCCTGGCCGGCCCATCGCGCGACTTCAGTTAGCAACGAGGATGTCGGCGGCCCAACGTTCGACTGCTCGCACGCTGTCGATCGCAGCTGCTCGGTCGAAAGGGTCCTCGATCTCGTCGCCGTAGCGGAACTCGACGGACCACGGCGTGAGCCAGCGTGACGACTGCACCGCATCGGGAATTTCGACACGCTCGGCGCTGGCGACGTCGAAAAGGAACCGCAGGTCGTGTGTCCGGGGCACCTCGATGTCACGGGCGACGAGCACTGCTTTGGCGAACTTCTCGACGGCTTGCTGAGCGTGAAACCCACGACGGCATCGGCGGCGCGGTCGCTAGCGATCAAGATCTCCATCGCTTCGCGATCCTCCACCGCCTTGCGGAAGAACTGCTGAGCGAGCTCGATGCTCTCAGGACTCGGCAACGAGACGTCCCTCGCCGAGAGCGGCATGGATCATCGTGCCCTTGACGACCGACCACTTCGCCGCATGCTCCTCGCTCACCACGATGACGTCGACGGGCACGTCCAGCGGTGGCAGTGCGTCGCGCAATCGGACCATCTCAACGGCCCGGTTGGCAACGTCACGCTCGATCACCAGGAAGTCAAGATCACTTCCGTCGCCGGCATCGCCTCGTGCATGTGATCCAAAAACGATCACGCGCGCAGGCGATTCAGCCGTGTCCGCGAGAATGCGGCCAGCTCGCTCGATCAGTTCAGCGCTCACCATGGTTCAACCGTACCCGAGCATGCGGATCTCCAGCGGGAGGCGACAGGTGGGTCCGCTCATCGGGCGGCTCGCGACTGGCACCGAGCGCGTCGGAGATCCCGTGTTCCCAGCGTGTTCCCAACTCGGGTGATTTGAGCCTACTTGAGGGCGCCTGAGCGACCTGAGAACACCTGACAGCGTTTGAGATCACGCTTTCGGCCGACACTCATAATCCGTCGGTCCCAGGTTCGAGTCCTGGCCGGCCCATTGCACCGAGCCGTCAACCGCTTCGCGGTTCCCCTCGCTGCGCTCGGTGACTGCTCCGCTCCGCTCCGCTGATTTCATCGATTAGGAGTCGGCGTTGAGGCCGATTCCTCGCCGGGAACCGCCGGGCGATCCGCGACCATGTCGAGATGCTCATTGCGTGCGGCCGGCCATGACGCGCCCTGATCGCAGTTAGCAAAACTGCTAACCTCCAGGCATGAGCGACCACAGCCCGATCGGTACGAGCGTCAGCGACGCGATCGAGCAGAACCGCGTCCGCAGCAGCCGGTACCGCGCGGAGTATGACCGCCTGGAGCCGTTCGAGCAGATCGCGCGGATCGTGATCATGCGTCGCGGTCAGCTTGGGCTGTCTCAGCAGGAGCTTGCCAAGCGGATGGGAACGACGGCATCGGTGATATCTCGCATCGAGAGCGGCCAGCACCGGACGAGCACGAACACCCTGCGCCGGCTAGCTGTCGCGCTCGATGGCCACGCCATGCTCGGCTTCGAGTTCGAGCCGGGCGAGCCCGAGCTCGTCGCGCTGTAGGCCGCTGGCGATCACGCGGCCGCCGAGCGTGTTCCCTACGTGTTCCCAACTCGGCTTATTTGAGGTGCTACTATGTAGCATCATGGATCGAATCGGCGTCAGAGAGCTTCGCCAGCATGCGAGCCGCTACCTCGCCCGGGTGGCGACCGGAGAGACGATCGAGGTGACCGATCGCGGCCGCCCGGTCGCCCTGCTGGTGCCCACTCCCGGGGATCCCTGGCGGGAGCTCGTCGCAAGTGGCCAGGTCATCGTTGCGAGCGGTGAGGGCGACGTGTTGGATGACGCGCCGGTCGACTACGGCATCGATGCGTCAGCGCGGCTCGCCGCAATTCGCTTCGACGAGCGTTGAAGCTCTATCTCGACTCCTCAGCGCTGGTGAAGCTGGTCCAGCAGGAGCCGGAGTCCGACGCGCTACGTGGCTTCATAGCGGACCACAAATCCGACACGCTCGTGACGAGCGCGCTCGCCCGGGTCGAGGTGGTCCGCGCCGTGTGGGGCGGTGGACACCGTGCGATCGAGCAGGCACGCCGGCAACTCGCGCGTCTCGATCAGGTCGTGCTGAGCAGCGCGTTGCTCGACCGTGCGGCAGGCTTGACGCCCGAGGTCCAGTTGCGAAGCCTCGATGCGATCCACCTCGCCGCTGCACAAACCGTCGGCGATGACCTGCGAGCGGTCGTCACATATGACCGGCGCATGGCCGATGCTGCTGGAGCCCTGGGCCTCGTGGTGCAGACGCCAGAGTGATTGCAAGGGTGCCCGAGCACCGAGCTGGTCCGAAGCCCGGCGTCATCTCGTGTTCCCTAGGTGTTCCCAACTCGGGTGATTTGAGCGCACTTGAGGGCACGTAACAGGCCTCAGAGCACCTGAGAACACTTGAGATCACGACTTCTGCCGACACTCATAATCCGTCGGTCCCAGCTTCGAGTCCTGGCCGGCCAATCCAGAGATGCCCAATAAATACGGCGCTTCGCGAGCTGCCGCTATCCGCACCTCACCGAGTACGCCTAAAAGGCCGGACGCCTCATGCCGGTGATCGTGCTGGCTGCCTGAGGTCCGCGTCAATCGCAGTACGACGCTACCGAGAACTCATTTCAGCGCAGCGAGAGTCGCGGTCGTCGGAGCGGCCGAAGGGATTCGCCTCCGTTCGAGACGGACTGTGCGGGTGAGCGGCGTCATTCCCCTGTCAGCGCCTCCCGGCAAGTTCGGGAGCGTGTTCGCGGTGGGGCAAGGCCCACTGCGTGAATCACACGCCACCCGCGGAGCAACCGGCGGGCGTCGCCATGCGCCAGTATTCACGGTATGTTTGGCGCGCCAAGCCCTCAGCTTCCTCCCGGCGGCCGCCAGCGCCGTGGTGATCGCGCCCGCTGGGCGAGACGTCTGCGTTGGCGCATCGCAGCAGCCTCGGTCGGCGTGCTGGCGATCTCTTGGAACGCGGTCGCAGTGCTCGGGACCGACGGCGGCTTGCGAGCGCAGGGTGGTGCGGATAGCGGGCAGGGCGGATCGATCGACATCACCGCTCCACTGACGACGCGGCAGTCCTGACGCGTTGTCGGCGATCGCGATCAGCAGCCACCTATTCTGGATCACTGCTCGCGCTTCAGGGATCGCGGCGTTGGTGCTCGTCAGCGCCTCGGTCGGCGTCGGCGTCTCGCTGAGCGGGCGGCTCGCCAGGGGGAGTGGGGCCGACCTACGCGTCGCCCACGAGGCGCTGTCGCTCGCCGCATTCGCGCTGATCGCGCTGCACGTGCTCGCGCTGTTCGGGGACTCCTATTTCCACCCGAGCCTGCTCGACCTTGCGATCCCGCTCAAGCGCGACTATCGCGAGCCCTACATGGCGATCGGGATCGTCGGCGGCTGGGGCACGATCGTGCTCGGCCTCTCCTACTACGTTCGCGGGCGGATCGGCATCGCACGCTGGAAGGTCCTGCATCGCCTGACCGCGCTCGCCTGGGTGCTGAGCGTTATCCACACGCTCGGCGAGGGCACCGACAGCGGCGACGCCTGGTTCGTCGCTGTCGTCGTGCTGACAGTGCTGCCGACGGCGTTGCTCATCCTCGTACGGCTCAACGGACGGTGGCCGCCACTCCTCGTCAAGCCGGTGGCGCGCCTGCGACCGCGCGTACGCGGGAGCGGCATGTAGCTGGCGTGTGCTCACACGCTGCGGCCAAACCGCAGCGACGACGCTCAGTCGACGTGTACCCAGTAGGCCGTGGACGGGGTGCCAGCCGGGTTGGTCACGAACAGCATGTACCAGTCAGACGGTACGAGCCCCTCATTCGTTGGAACGGTGACGAGGATCGACTTACCGTCGCGGACGACGCTCAGCTCGATCGAGCGCTGAACCGTGTTCGTCACGTGCGTCGCGGCGCTCGGCGCGATCAGTCGCGCTCCCTGGATCAGACTCGAGTTCGGGGTCGTGAATCGCACGGTCTCTCCGCGTTTGATCTCGCGCGGTCCTCCAGTGACCTTCGGTCGTGCGCCGTGGTAGAGGTACGGCGGGGAGTAGATCTCGATCTCCTGCTGGAAGTAGCCGTTGATGCTGTCGGTTTTGTCGCCGAACAGGGGGTTACCGCCGAGCGTGATGATCCGTCCGTCGGGAAGTAGCAGCGCCTCGGAGTGATAGTCCCGGCCGATGGTCGGGCTGGCCAGGGCGCTGAGCTTGTTCGTCGCCGGGTTGTAGATGTGGCAGGTGAGGATGTCCGAGCCGAGCTCGCCGCGGTAGTACTTTGAGCCGCCGGTGATCAGCACCTTGTTGTCGGGCAGGATCACGACGCTCGGATAGCGCGTTTGTACGGGCAGGCTCGGGCCCGGGGTCCAGTGCGGCTTCTTGTCGTTGAGGTCGACGATCGCAGTCCGTCCGGTCCCCTTGTTCGATTGCCCGACGCCGCCACCGCCGATGATCATGTACTTCTGCGCCTGGGCGGGCGGTAGCAGGACGCTCGCGCTCGTCTCGGTGTATTGCGGGTCCTTGAGCCCTCCGATGTCGGTGAAGGCGTTCGTCGTGAGGTTCCAGATGCCGGGGGTTCGACCGACCGTCGCCGACCCGTACCCGGCGTTGCTGCCGCTGAAGAAGAGGTTCCCGTCCGGCATCAGGAACAGCGCCGGGTAAGTGGGGAATACACGTGTGAGCTTCGGCGTCAGCGTCCACTTCTTCGTCGCCTCCGAGAAGATCTCGGTCTGGCCCTGGATCATCTGCCCAAACTCGTTGAGCCCTGACACGGCGAGCACCTCGCCGTTCTTGAGGCCGACGAGCGAGGGGTACCAGCGTGCGATGTTGAGGTTGCTCACGCGCTCGTAGGACTCGGTCGCCGGGTTGAAGATGTATGACTTGCGCGAGCCCCAGAACGTTTGCTGCGTCATGTTGAGCGTGTTCGTCACGCCGTAGAGGTTCTTCGCGCCGACCGGGTAGTGGCCGAGGATCCTGAACTGGGTCAGTTCCTTGACGTCTGCCCGCTTGCCTCGCTTGATCGCGTGGACCCAGGTCGGAGTTTGGCTCTCGGTGACGGTCGTGACATTGCGCCGACCGACCCGCCGTGTTCGTTTGGTCGCCGGATCGATCGTGACCCCGACCGTGGTGACGTAGATCAGACCGGTCGGTGACTCGAGCTTCGTCCCGGCGGGCAGCTGGAAGGGGCGACCGTTCGGCGACTCGTCGTTGATCAGCAACACGCCGGCGGCCTGCTTCACGGCGGGTGCGAGAACCTCGTAGCGGGCGGTGCCGCCGGCGATCAGCAGCTTCCCGTCGGGGAGGAACGTGTGGCCAGCGCAGAACATGTCGCTCGGCGTGTGAATCAGCTTGAACGTGTTGTTCGCCGGGTCGTAGATCATCGACTTGAAGTGCCCGGCCTTGAAGTTCCCCAAGTTGTTGCCCGAGCCCGCGACGATCAACACTTTGCCGGTGTAGAGCAGCGCCGAGTGGACCGCGTTGATCTTGTACTTGGCCTCAAGGTGAAGCGTGACCCAGTGGCCGTATTTCACCTTGTAGGCCTTGGTGTTGATCACGTAATTGTGAATCACGCCAGCAGCGAGCGACACGATCACCGGGCCGTTGACCGCAAGCAGGATTGCCGCGAGCACGATCCCAACGATGTTCTTGTGGATGCGGCCTCGGGGGCGTCGTCGCGGACTCATCACGCCGCCTTGGTGCTCGCCTCAGTGGTGGCGACGAGCGGGTGCGCTGGGCTTTCCAACGCCGGGCGACCCCGTCGCGGCCTCCTGCTCCTCGCGTGCCGCAGACGGGTGACTCGCACCCGCAGCGACTCCACGCGCCACATCGCGATTGGCACGAGACAGACAACAAGCGAGAGCACCGACCACACGGCCATCCAAGGGTTGACGTGGCCGCGCAGCCCCGCAATGACGAAGCCGGGGATGATCGGAGCAGCCCAGAGAAAGTGGAGGCGGAACGTGTGCACGCTGTCGCGGCTCGCGGCGTCGCCCTTCGGGGTGACGGCAAACGCGGTGCGCCGGCGCCGCAGCCCGGCGAACAGCGCCGCCGCGTAGATCGGCGCTGAAAGCGCCGAGATGAACAGCCCGTTCAGCCCTGGCGAGCCCTCCTCCTCATGTGGGCTGATGCTGTGCCGGCGATTCCAGAAGTACAAACCGATCTGCAGAGCCGCACCATCGAAGTACAGGAGCAACCAGAGATGCGGTGAGACTGTCAGTCCGCCGACTCCGAGAACGAGATAGATGAGGCCACTCGTGACACCGAGCATCCACGCGAGCCCCGACGTCGGGTAGTAGGTCAGCAGCTGCGCATAGTGAATCGCTCGGCGCGGTCCCAAACGCAGCACGGACCGTGGAAACTGGACGAGGATGACCTCGATCGCGCCGAGTGCCCACCGGCCCTGCTGGATGAAGTAGTCGGTGAAGGTCGTCGGACCTTCACCGACAGCCAAAAGGTCGGGTGTGTACACCGAGCGGTAGCGGCGGCCGGTCTTCGGATTGCGCGTCGAGTGAACGGCGATGCTCGTTGCCAGATCCTCGGTGACGGAGTCCTTCAGTCCTCCGATCGCAACCAGCGCCTCGATCCGCATCGCATTGTTCGTGCCCACGAGCATTGCAATCCCTCCCGCGTTCGAAGCCCGCTGCAGTAGCGACTGGAACACGAACTGCTGGGACTCGCCGCACCTGGCGATGAACTGATCGGAATTGCCGTAGACCTGCGGACCGACGACGTAGGCGACGTCGGGATCGCGAAAGTACCCGAGCAGTCGCTCTGCCATGCTCGCGATCGGCACGTGATCGGAATCGACCGATACGAGAAAATCGTAGTCGATGCCGTGCGAGAAGAGCCACGCGTTGTAGTTTCCATGCTTGGTGCGCGCCTTGAATGGGCCGGCTCGCTGATTCCAGCGTTCGATTCCGTGGCGGCTGAAGTGCCGCACACCGAGCGCGCTGCAGGTCTCTTTCACCTCGGGATCGTCGCCCTCGTCCAGCAACCAAACGTCGATCGGTCCGTCATGGCGAACGCGAAGAGCCGCCTCGAGGGTTCGCCGGACCATCGCGATCGGCTCCTGGCTCGGCACGATCGTCGTAATGAAGGCGACACGCGTCCCCTGCTGTGGCCACACCGGCACGGGGTCTCTCGCGAGTAGCGACGCTCGGCAGATGATCCACATGCTGATGACGGCAAACAGGCCGATCGCGGCGGTGTTGAAGAGCATCACCATCGAGGCCACACGCAACCAGCCGTGGTGTAGGTAGAACTGCCAGTGGCTTGGGAGCATCATCAGCCACACGAAGAAGCCGGTGATACACACGAGCGCGGTCACGACAAACAGTGTTGTCCGGATCGGGCGCAACCCGCCGAGGCGCCTGTACTGCACGCGGTAGCTGCCGTCGTCGCCCGGGTCGGTCAGCTCTCCCGAGAGCACACTGAAGCGGGCGTAGTCGTAAGTACCGCCCGGACCGTCGAACGACCGCTTGCCCCCACCGTCGTCGTACGCGTCCGGATCTGGCGCGTCGGCCTCCGCCCGAGGCGCCCAGCTGCTGACGCTTGCAGGCCTTGACGACATGTTTACATAATTCTGGCGGTCTCGTCGCAAAGGTCTTTGGACAACGGTCTAAGGTGATGGGCCACCGGCTCGACGGGACCGTCGTTCGGCGCCCACGGCTGAATTCGGAGGTGACTGACGACGGTGCGTGTGCGCTCGGCATACGCCTCATCGGCCGTGCCACCGCGACGAGCATAGGTGCTGGTGAAAGCACCGATGCGTGGTGATCTCTACGTCTCGGTGGGTAACTTCGTCACCACTTGCGCGGGCACATACACGGAACGTCACAAGTAGTGAAAAAACTACCCAGTTACACAGCAAGTGCGGGCTCCGCGACACAGCACTGCTCACTCAAGCGCTCTCGCTGCCGCCGAGCAGTAGCCGCCCGGTCTCGGCCGCGTGCCGCGTGCGGTGCGCTCGCAACGACGTCGGACTGTTCTCCGCGACCGGCCGGGTGGCCCTCGCCTTCAGGCGCTCCGCGCTCCAGATCACGATCGGCAAGACACAGACCAGCAGCGAGAGCACTGACCAGACGTACATCCACGGGTTGGTGTGCTTGTGCAGCACCGCGACGACAAACGCAGCGACGATCGGCACGGCCCAGTAGAGGTGTCGGCGGAACGTGCCGAGGTTGTCGCGGCTCGCGGCGTCGCCCTTGGGCGTGACGACGAACGCGGCGCGGCGACGCAGCAGCGCGGCGAATAGCGCGGAGACGTAGATCGGCACGGTCAGCGCCGAGATGAACATCCCGGCCACCCCGGACGAGCCGGCGCCCTCGTGCGGGCTCACGTTGTGGCGACGATTCCAGAAATACAGCAGCACCTGTAGCGCGGCGGCGTCGCAGTAGAGGATCAGCCACAGCTGCGGTGACACGGCGATGCTGCTGGTACCGAGCGTGAGGTAGATGATGCCGCTGGTGACGCCGAGCATCCATGCGATCGCCGCGGTCGGGTAATAGGCCATCAGCAAGGCGTAGTGGAGCGCACGGCGCGGCCCGAGGCGCCAAAGCGCACGCGGGAACTGGCGCATGATCACCTCGTGGGCACCGAGTGACCAGCGAGACTGCTGGATGAAGTAGTCGGTGAAGGTAGCCGGCCCCTCGCCGACCGCCAGCACGTCTGGGGTGTACACCGACCGCCAGCGCCGGCCGGTCGCTGGGTTGCGCGCGGAGTGGATCGTGATGCTCGTCGCCAGGTCCTCCGTGACGGAGTCCTTGAAACCGCCGTTCGCGATCAACGTCTCGACCCGCAGCGCGTTGTTCGTGCCGACGAACATGCACGTCCCGCCACGGTTCGCGGCGCGCTGGAGCAGGGAGTGGAAAAGGAACTGCTGGGACTCGGCTGAGCGGGTGACGAACCCGCGGTAGTTCCCATAGACCTGCGGGCCGACGACGAACGCCACGTCGGGGTCGCGGAAGTAGCCGAGCAGTCGCTCTGCGATGTTCGCCATCGGGACGTGATCAGGATCGACCGAGATGAAGTAGTCGTAGTCGGCGCCGTGGGAGAAGAGCCACGAGTTGTAGTTGCCGTGCTTGCTGCGCGCCTTGAACCGTCCCTTGGGCTGATTCCATTGCTCTACACCACGGCGGGTGAAGTGCCGAACACCGAGCGCGCGGCAGGTCTCCCTGACCTCGGGATCGTCGCCTTCGTCGAGCAGCCAGATGTCGAACGGACCGTTGTGGCGAATCCGCCGCGCCGCCTCGAGCGTACGGCGAACTGTCGCGATCGGCTCGCTGCTCGGAACGATCGTCGTGAGGAAGGCGACACGCGTGCCCTCCTGTGCTCGTACGGGGACTGGGTCCCGCGCGAGCAGCGACGCTCGGCAGAGGATCCACAGGCTGATCAGCGTGAAGATGCCGATGACGCCGGTGTTGACGACCATCACCAGCGAGCCCACGTGCCGCAGGCCGTGGTAGTGGTGGTCAAACCAGTGGCTCGGGGCCATCAGCCAGATGAAGAAGCCGCTGATGAAGACGAGCGCTGAGAGTACGAGTAGCCAGGTGCGGATCGGGCGCCATTCGCCGAGGCGCTTGAACTTCACGCGGTAGTTGGGCGCGTCGCCCGGCTCGGTCAGCTCTCCCGCTAAGACGCTGAAGCGCGCGTAGTCATAAGTGGCCCCCGGACCGTCAAACGAGCGTCGGCCGGCTCGCGACTTCGAGGCGCCACTCGACGTTCGGCCGTTGACCGACCCGGGGCCGTGAACCGGCGTTGAACCGCCCTCCGGCTCCGGAGTGGCAACCGACTTGTGCCCGTTGGGCGAGCGGGGGCCGTGAACCGACGCGGAGGTGTCCACGGAGCGCGGAGCGTCACTCGAGCTTGCCCCGCCGACCGCCCCCGGAGCGAGGACTGACTTTCGGCGGTCGACCCACCCGGAACTTGGACCCGGCCCTGGGCTCTGCACGGGCCCCGGGCTGGCAACGGGCCCCGGGCTGGCAACGGGCCCCGGGCTGGCAACGGGCCCCGGGCTGGCAACGGGCCCCGGGCTGGCAACGGGCCCCGGGCTGGCAACGGGCCCCGGCCTCTGCACCGGAGCCGGGCTCTGCACGGGCC
>DATAJI010000058.1:0-2424 GCA_036262195.1 Solirubrobacteraceae bacterium | reverse complement strand
TTCGAGCGCCACTGGCCGCGTGCCCTCTCGGGCGGGATGCGGCAGCGCGCCGCGTTGCTTCGAACCTTCCTTGCGGGGCGCGACGTGCTGCTGCTCGACGAGCCGCTCGGCGCGCTAGACGCACTGACCCGTGAGGAGATGCGTGAGTGGCTGCTCGAGGTCTGGGAGTCCGACCGCAAGACGATCTTGCTGGTCACGCACGATGTCGAGGAGGCGGTCTTCCTCTCCGATCGGGTCTATGTCATGTCCGGCCGACCGGGTCGCATCCGGGCCATCGTCGACGTCCAACTGCCTCGGCCCCGGACGCCGGAGCTGACGGTCACGCCCGAGTTCGTCGCCCTCGAGCAGCAGGTTCGCGCGCCGCTGCGGAGAGCGCGGGCCGGGCACGCATGAACCGACCGACCTCGACCACCGCATTGGTTCTGGGGGGCTGCCTCGAACCGCGCGCGATCGAGTCGCTCGACGCGCGCCGCCTGCTCCGACGGGTCGCGCCGCCGCTGGTCTTCGCGCTGGCGGTGCTCGGCGCCTGGCAGCTGTATGTCGCGCTCTCCGCTGTTAGCGAGTCGGTCCTGCCGTCTCCGCTCGAAGTCGCACGGACGCTGGTGCGTGACCGCGGGACGCTTGTGCCCAGCGCCTGGACGACGCTGTCGGAGATCCTGATTGGCTACGCGGTTGCGATCGCGGTCGGCGTCGCGCTCGCGCTCGCGCTCAGCTACTCGTCTCTCGCCGAGCGTGCGGCCTATCCCTGGCTCGTGATCTCCCAGCTCGTCCCGGTGCCCGCGATTGCCGCGCTTGTCGTCGTCTGGAGCGGCTTCGGCATCAGCTCGAAGGTGATCGTGATCGCCCTCGTGAGCTTCTTTCCGATTGCCGTCAACACGATCGACGGCCTGCGCTCGGCGGACCCGGAGTTGATCGACCTGCTAGCCACGCTCGGCGCCGGCCGCTTTGCGCAACTGCGCCTGGCCCGCGTACCGTCGGCGCTGCCCTACCTCTTCTCGGGTCTGCGCGTGGCTGCCGTCCTCTCGGTGATCGGAGCTGTCTTCGCCGAGTGGGTCGGCTCGTACAGCACGGGCCTCGGCTCATTGATCCTGATCTATAACAACGAGACCGCGACTGCCGCTGAGTTCGCCACGATCGTCCTGCTCGGCGGAGTCGGCATCGCCCTGTTCGCCGCCGTCGGGCTCCTCGAGCGCGTGGCGCTGCCGTGGTACCGGGTCCCGCGCGAGGGCCCCGCGGCTCGCCGCTGAGCGCGCGCATCGCCCGCTAGCATCAGCGGCCCCGCCGACGTAGCTCAGCTGGTAGAGCACTTCACTCGTAATGAAGGGGTCCCCGGTTCGAGTCCGGGCGTCGGCTTGGGGGTGGGTCGGCCGCTGTCGCACGGCCGCAATGACGTGCATACTTCCCGCATGAGCGATTCGCTGACCCTGACCGCGGTCTTCACGCCTGATGAGAACGGCTGGACGATGGCCCAACTGGCGGAATGGCCGGCAATCGTGACGTGCGGGCGCACGGTCGAGGAGGCGCGCGAGCTGTTGCTGGACGCCGCGCGGGAGATGATCGCTTCGTATCGCGACGAGGGCCGCGAGCCGCCGGTCGGCGGCGGCCACGTCGAGCCGTTGACGATCAGCCTCGCCGCTTGACGCGGCGGGACTTCGAGCGTCATCTGCGTGACCACGGTTGCCTGCAACTGCGTGAGGGCACGAACCACGCGATCTGGGGCAACGGCGAACGTGATTTGCGCGCTCCCGTTCCGCGGCACCGGGAGATTCCGCTGGGCACCGCCCGCGCGATATGCCGTCAGCTCGCCATACCGCCACCGACCGGCTCGCGCTAACGGTAGGCCGTGCCTCGTCCCGTGACCGCTTGTCGCGCGATGGAGCTGCGTGGGGTGGCCGGCAGCTGGCTTCTCCTTTCGCAGAATGCGGCAACGAGCCACGAATGTCGCGGCGGTTCAGAGCAACAGGTGCTCGCCGAGCTTGAACGGATCCGGATCTTTCACACCGCGATTGTCGCTCGTCGCGCGAATGGGAGCAGCTCCACCTAGTTTGCCGCAGTGGATGGCTGGTCCCACAAAAAGCGAGCGAACGCGCAGGCGGTTCCTGGTGCTCGCCCGGCGCAGTCGACGTGCTTACTTTGGCGAATTGTAGGAATCGCAACGCCTTACCTAAGATGGCTTTGTGATTGAGCGTTCGGGGTTCACCGCGACGGTGGATGGCGGGGCTCTCGCTGGCTGGGTCGTGGGCGACGGCCCGCCGGTCCTCCTGTTGCACGGAGGGCCTGGGCTCGGCTACGGCTACATGGAGCCGCTGATCGCCGAGCTCCAGACCGACTTCCGTGTGGCCATCTTTCAGCAGCGGGGACTCGAGCCGTCAACACTGGAGGGTCCATTCACGATCGCCCAGGCGATCGACGACGTGGTCTGCG
>DATAJI010000057.1:0-2571 GCA_036262195.1 Solirubrobacteraceae bacterium | reverse complement strand
CGATTGCGGGCGCGCCAAGAGCCGCCGATCCGTCAGCCGCCACTTGCCACCGCCTCACCCTTGAGGATGTTCACAACCGCCAGCGCCTGCTTGCGCGCGGGCCGCGGAACTTCGAGCTCCCAGCGCTCCCCGCCCTTGAAGTGGATCGTCAGCGGCGGCGAGAAGATGTTTGCCGCGCCTCCGACCTCCGCCGCCTCGAACTCGCTGCGCGGCAGACGGACGAGTACTTCCGAAGCGTCATGTGCCATTCATGTTCCCCCAGGCTCGCTCACTGTGTTCGTTCTCAGAAGCCGAGTTGGCGCGTCGGGTTGGGCCCGGCGGCCAGTACAGGGCAGCGAACCGTTGCCCGCTGCCCTGTACCTCCCGCATCAGTGAGGAGTCATGCCGTTCCGGCTCCGTTGGGCCGCACCAGCGATTTGCCTCTTAGCTCGTTCCGAAGCTGAGTTTGTAGCAGAACGCGCGTCTGCTGTCTTCAGCTGGGCGATTGCGGTTCGCCTCGGCGCATGCGCCGAGGCTCGGATCGGTGCATGCACCGATCCGCGGGTGGGCGCATGCGCCCACCCGAACAGCCTGAAGCCGCCGCCGCTCGAGCGCGGCGGCGGCGCGGCTAGTGCCTAGGAAGCGACCTTCGCGCAGACCGCCCACACGTCGAACTGCTGGGTGCTGCTCATGTTGTTGACCATCGTTATGGCCCAGGCGTTGCTGCTGGTGTCCGGCTGCGATTCTTCCATGGTCAGGGGGTTGTTGGTCGCGTTCGATCCGACCACGCTCGCACCGCCCCCGAGGACGACGTCGCCGCTCGGACAGGCCTCCTCACCGACGGCCGACTGAAGTGCGGGAACGGATGTGTTGGTGCTCCCGTGGAGCACCACGTAGCCGCTGATCACGCCGCTCGCGCCTGTGGCGCCGTTCGTGCCGTTCGTGCCGTTCGTGCCGTTCTTGCCGTTGGCTCCATGGAGCTTCTTGATCACGCTGGGCTTGATCTGGTTCGTCGAGGTGATCACGTAGTGCTTCGCGGCCCACGCACTGCCGGCACCGAGGACGAGCACGAGCGCGAGCGTCGAGGTGACGTTCGCGTAGCTGAGCGCACGACGCCGCGCCCGCGGAACCATCGACGGGGACGGACGCCGTCTCGACACGTTCTTCATCGGTTCACCTCTCCTTGATTGGATGCTCGACCGCTTGCGGCCGCCGCGTGCCCACACACGCGAGTCGAGTCGACAGCGCCGTGACAATACCTGTCGACGCGCGGCGAGTCAGCCCCGACGGACGCGACTACAGCAGCGAGCCGAGGACTTCGATGAAGCGAGCGTTCTCCTCGCGCGTGCCGAACGTGACGCGCAGCGCGCCCGCCTTGCCGAGCGCGCTTCCGGCGCGGACGAGGATGCCCTGCTCGGCAAGGCCACGAACGATGTCGGCCTCGCCGTGGAGCGGCGGCAGATCGAACCAGCAGAAGTTCGCCTCCGAGTCGGCCGGCGAGAGGCCGAGTGAGCGCAGGCGCTCACGCATCTCACCACGCGCCGCGCCGGAGGCCTCGACGCGGCGGATCACCTCCTCGGGGTGGAGCAGCGCCTCGCTCGCCGCGGCCTGTGCGACGGCGTTGCAGAAGAACGGCTGGCGGATCAGCTTCAGCGCGCTCGGCAGCTCGCTCGAGCCGCACAGCGCGAACCCGACGCGTAGGCCGCAGAGGCCGTAGACCTTCGAGAAGGTGCGCAGCAGGACGAGGTTCTCGTGCTCTGCAAGCAGGGCCAGCGAGGCGTCGGGCGGATCGAGCGTGTTGAATTCGCAGTAGGCCTCGTCGATCATCACGCAGACTTGGCGCGGCACGGCGTCGACGAATTCGGCGATCCGGGCGAGCTCGAGCGCGGTGCTGGTCGGATTGTTCGGGTTGCAGACGATCACCAGGCGCGTGCGCTCGGTGATCGCGTCAGCCATCGCCGCGAGGTCATGGCGCTCCTCCGCGTCGAGTGCGACGCGGATCGCGCGCGCCCCGGATGCCGCCTCGAGCTGGGGGTAGACGGAGAACGAAGGCCAGGCGTGGACCAGCTCCGTGCCCGGCTCGAGCAGCGCCTGGCCGGCTGCTAGGAGGACGTCGCAGGAGCCGTTGCCGACGGTGATCTGGGCGGTCGGGATGCCGTAGCGCTCGGACAGGGCCGCCCGTAGCGCTGTGCTCTCCGGGTCCGGGTAGCGGTTGGCGCTCTCGAGCGCCGTCGTGGCGGCAGCGATGATCGCCGGCAGCGGCGGGTAGGGCGACTCATTGCTTTCGAGGCGCACGAGCGGGCCGGTGTGGGCGTAGCCGACGCCGGCCGGGTAGGCCGGGATCCGCTTGACGACTTGACTGAACTCGAGCGCCATAGACACACCTATTGTGCGGCATCGAGGTCGGTGCGCAGACTCTGCGCCGCCCCCAGGTACACGTGCCGCGCCGTGTGGTCGGCCGGCGCGTAGTAGTGCAGCAGCACGCGGATCACGCCCTGGAGCGAGCCGGGAACGTTGATCTCGCGGGTGCAGAGTAGCGGCACGCGCTGAAAGCCCAGGCGCCGCGCGGCGAGCGCCGGGAACGCCGCGTCG
>DATAJI010000056.1:0-13180 GCA_036262195.1 Solirubrobacteraceae bacterium | reverse complement strand
CCCCCCTTCTGGGCCGTGCGCTCGGCCGCATCGAAGTGCATCTGGTAGAAACGCGCCGCGATCCCGGTGTGCTGGTAAGCCGGCTTGACGCCAAGCGCGAAGACGCGAACCGCGTCGATCTTGCGCCGCCAATAAAGCGCGGCGAGCCAACCAAACGGAAGCAGCCGACCGTTGAGGTGCGCGAGGACCTGGTTGTAGTCGGGCAGCGTCAGCGCAGCGCCGACCACCTCGCCAGTGTCCTTGCGCTCGGCGATGTAGGCCCAGTTCTCGTCAAGGATCGGCTTGAGGTCTTTGGCGTAGTGGCGGATCTCCGCCTCGGTCAACGGGACGGCAGCCCAATTGCGCTCCCACGCGGCGTTGTAGACCTCGAGGAATCGGTCCACCTCCGCATCCAGGTCGCGCTTGCGCATCGGTCGGCAGACGATTCCGTGCTCGGACTCAACGTTTGCGGCCATCCGCCAAATCGCGTCTCGCACGCGGCCGCGTCCGCTGATGTGGAGGCTCCACATCAGGAGGTCCATCACCTTCTCTAGACCTTCCGTCTCGAGCAGCGTCTGGTAGTAGGGGTGGTGCCAGCTCGACAGGATCATCGGGGGTCGCTCATGACCTTCGACGAGCAGGCCGCACTCATCGTTGGTGGTGAAATCCATCGGCCCGACCATCCGCCCGCGGCCACGCTCGCGCAGCCAGTGCTCAGCGGCGGCGAGCAGCTCGTGGGCGGTCTGTTGGGAGTTCTCGCACTCGAAGAACCCGAACAGGCCCCAGTCGTTCATCTGGAACTCGTTGAAGCGGCGGTCGATGTGGGCGCTGACCCGTCCTACGACCTGATCACCGCGCCAAGCGAGGAAGTACTCGGCCTCCGCGTGCTCGAAGAACGGGTTGCGCTGACGATCGAGCCGCTTGCGGACATCCACCAGGAGCGGGGCGATCCAGCGCGGCTCGTTACGATAGAGCGCGAAGGGCAGGTGGATGAAGCGCCTGAGGTCGCGCCCGGAGGCGACCGGCCGGATCTCCACACTCATCGGGGCCACCCTATATGGCTACAACCACGGACGTCTTCGCGAAGATTCGCGGCAACGAGCGCGTGTCCCAGGCGGCTGCGGCGCGTGCTGCCGGCCTGCTCCCGTACTTCCGCGAGGTACAGGGACCGGCTCGACCTGTGGTCGAGATGGAGGGCAAGCCGCGGATCATGCTCGGCTCGAACAACTACCTCGGCCTGACCGCTGACGAGCGCGTAATGGCGGGCGCCCGCGCGGCGCTCGAGCGCTATGGCACGGGGCTCACGGGCTCGCGCTTCCTCAACGGGACCACCGCGCTCCACCTCGAGCTCGAGCAGGAGCTTGCTGAATGGATGGGTACGGAGGCGGCAATCGTCTTCACCACCGGCCATCAGGCAAACCTCGCCACGATCGGCACGCTGCTCGGTCCGGGCGAGACGATCGTCGTCGACACCGGGGACCACGCGTCGCTACTCGACGGAGCGATCCAGTCGCGGGCGAAGCTACGCGCCTTTCGCCACAACAAGCCGGAGAAGCTCGAGCAGGCACTCGAAAAGGCTGCACGCGACGGCGGCGGCGTACTCGTGGTCGTCGACGGCGTCTTCTCGATGGAGGGCGACATCGCGCCGCTGCGCGAGATCGCCGAGCTGTGCCAGCGGTTCGGCGCGCGGCTGATGGTCGACGAGGCGCACGCGGTTGGTGTGCTCGGCGCGCGCGGGGCCGGTAGCTGCGAACTGCTCGGCGTGGAGGACCAGGTCGACCTGCGTATGGGCACGTTCTCGAAATCACTCGCCTCTTGCGGGGGGTTCATCGCGGCGGACGCCGACGTCGTCGAGTTCCTACGCCTCCAGGCTCGGGCCTTCGTCTTCACCGCCGCTGGCGTTCCCGCGGCGGTCGGAGCCGCTCTCGCCGCGCTGCGAGTGATCCGCTCCGATGAGGGGGTCGAGCTGATGGCGCGCGTGCTCGCCAACGGCCGGCACCTCAACCGCGGCCTGCGCGAACTCGGCTTCAGCGTCGTCGATCCGCTGCCGATCACCGCCGCCGACGGGACGCAAGAATCGATCGTTACCCCGATCGTGCCGGTGCGCGTGGGCGACGATCTCAAGTGCGTACTGCTCTGGCGCGCGCTTTACGACGCGGGCGTGTTCACAAACGTGGCGTTGCACCCGGCCGTGCCGATCGACGGTGCGCTACTGCGCACAAGTGTTATGGCCACGCACGACATTGCGGTGCTCGATCAGGCGCTCGATACGTTTGCCGCTGTCAAGCGCGAGTTCGAAGCCGAGCACGGGCCGCTTCCCGGTGCCGAGTCCTAATGCGCCTCGGCAGAGGTGGGCAGCTCCCGGTTTCGCCGATTGTCCATTTCGGCACAAGTACTTCACATCAAGAAAAGTTCGCTCCGAGCGGCCGACGCTTCGCCTCGCGCGTTGACCGCCGCGGGGCCTTGGGTCTAGCTTCTTAGAGCGCGCCCGGAGGCACCGGGGAGGCCCGGAGGGGTTCCTCTCAACGCCGGCTTCGGGTGGTCGTGGCGTGGTCAGCCGCGCGGCCGCCCGCGCTGGTCTGCGCGCGCGCAAGCAACCTTTTCGTAGTCAACCACGAGAGCAAAGCCCGCCGCCCGGCGGGACCGGGGAGTCCAGATGAATGCGACAGCAGTGATCACCCGTGGGCCGGAGCACACAACCGCCCTGCAACTTGAAGAAAGCATCGGCGCCCCGTGCGAGGATGAGCGCGGGGACCGCGACCCGGACGGACCGCAGCACATGCAGGCGCTGCAGCGGGCGAACCTGGTCCGCCTCGCTCGCGCCGAGATAAAGCGCCGCATCGCGGTCGGCGAGCTGGCGGCGGCGGACGTAGTGCGCTCCAACTCGTGGGAGGTTCAGACGATGGCCGTCGCAGAGCTGCTGATGAGCCAGCGCCGCTGGGGACATACCCGCGCGCGCCGCTTCCTCGCCGGCATCCCGATGGCCGAGACGAAGACGATCGGGTCGATGACCACGCGGCAGCGTGACACGCTCGCCACGCTGCTGAGCGCAGCCGCTGCCCCGGGCAGGCCAACCGCCATCCCAGCAGCTGGACGGGCGGCCCAAGCGGCCTGAGAGGTCCCTCGCCCCTTCGACGGCGTTCCCATCTCCAGCCGGCCAATAGCCGACGCCGGAGTTTGGCCGGCTGTATAGGAACGGCGTCGAAGGGGACTGGATAGGCTGTGCCTGGCACGGTCGCGCCGCTCGGCGGTGTGCGCGCTGAGCGCGTCGTCGACCGGCTGACCAAAGCAAACCACCCCGCGAGGAGGACCCGCCCGCATGCCGAGGACCCGCATTCACAACGTCTCCGCGGCCCAATGGAGCGCCAACGGCGACGCATTGGGGACGCGCGATCTCACCGAGGCCAGCAACCAGCAGTTCGGCCAAAACGTGTTCAGCCTGAGCGAGCAGCGCAAGCGCCTGCCTAAGCACGTCTATGCGCAGTTGCGCGCAACGCTCGCTCGCGGGGACGAGCTCGACACGTCGCTCGCCGACATGGTCGCGCAGGCGATGAAGGAGTGGGCGCTTGAGCGAGGCGCGACGCACTACACCCACTGGTTCCAGCCACTGACGAACCTCACGGCCGAGAAGCACGACTCCTTCTACAACCCGTCCTCCGACGGCACGGCCATCGCCGACTTCTCCGGCAAGGAGCTGATCCAAGGCGAGCCGGACGCATCGAGCTTCCCAACCGGCGGCATCCGCGCGACATTCGAGGCTCGCGGCTACACGGCCTGGGATCCGACGTCGCCCGCCTTCATCCTCGAGAACCCAAACGGCGCACTGCTCTGCATCCCGACCGCGTTCGCGTCGTGGACCGGCGAGGCGCTCGACCACAAGATCCCGCTGCTGCGCTCGATGGACGCGCTGTCGGGGGCGGCAGTTCGCGCGCTGAAGCTGCTCGGCGACGACGACGTTCAGCGAGTTTTCACGACCGTCGGACCCGAGCAGGAGTACTTCCTGATCGACGAGCAGTACTTCTTCGAGCGACCGGATCTCGTGACCACCGGGCGCACCCTGTTCGGCGCGAAGCCGCCGAAGGGGCACGAGCTCGACGACCACTACTTCGGCTCGATTCCCGAGCGCGTGCTCGCGTTCATGATGGACAGCGAGCGCGAGTTGGTCAAGCTCGGCGTGCCGGTCAAGACACGTCACAACGAGGTCGCGCCCAACCAGTACGAGCTGGCGCCGATGTTCGAGGGAACGAACGTCGGCTGTGACCACCAGATGCTGACGATGCAGATCATGCAGAACGTCGCCCGCGACTATGGCCTCGTCTGCCTGCTGCACGAGAAGCCTTTTGCCGGCGTCAACGGCTCGGGCAAGCACAACAACTGGTCGATGGGCACCGACACCGGCGAGAACCTGCTCGATCCCGGGGACACGCCGTCACAGAACCTGTCCTTCCTGTTCTTTGCCGCGGCGGTGATCGAGGCGGTGGACGTCTACCAGAAGCTGTTGCGAGCATCGATCGCGAGCCCCGGTCAGGACCACCGTCTCGGTGCGAACGAGGCACCGCCAGCGATCATCTCGATCTTCCTCGGCACGGAGCTCGAAGAGATCTTCGGGTCAATCGCCGAGGGGAAGACGAGCGCCTCGAAGCCCGGGTCGTTCCTCGGGCTCGGCACACCGGTGCTCCCGCCGCTGCCGCTGGCGTCCGGCGACCGTAACCGCACGAGCCCGTTTGCCTTCACCGGCAACAAGTTCGAATTCCGGGCGCTCGGTTCGAGCATGTCGCCGTCGTGGCCGAACACCGTGCTCAACACGATCGTTGCCGAAGCTATCGACCATCTCGCCAGCGGACTCGAGAAGCAGCTGAAGGCGGGCGCGAGCCTCGAGAAGGCGACGCTGGCGGTCGTCAAGGAGTCATACGCGGCGCATAACCGCGTCGTCTTCAATGGCGACGGCTACTCGGAGGCATGGCACAAGGAGGCCGAGAAGCGCGGGCTAGCCAACCTCCGCACGACGCCCGACGCACTGCCGTCGATCGTCGAGGGGTCGACGATCGACCTGTTCAAGAAGTACAAGGTGCTCTCCAAGCGCGAGCTCGAGTCGCGCTATGAGGTGTCCGTCGAGCAGTATTCGACAAAGGTCAACATCGAGGCTGAGACCGCGGCCTCGATCGCGCGGACGCTGCTCTTGCCGGCGGCGTTACGCCACCTGACGGAGCTCAAGGAGGCAGGCATCGAGAGCCTGATCGCCGAGACGCACGATCTCGTGAGTGAGTTCGTTGCAGCGATCGGAGCGCTCGAGCACGCCAACGCCGAGCACCCCCACGAGGAGGGCATCGAGCTCGCTATCTACATGCGCGACGAGGTGATCGCCGCGATGGATAACGTGCGAACGGCCGCCGACAAGCTCGAGCGCGTCGTCGCTGACGACCTCTGGCCGCTCCCGAAGTACGCGGAGATGCTGTTCATCAAGTAGTCATGCGCGTTCAAAGCGCAGCGGCGCGACCAACCTTGCCACGACTATGTCAAGGTTGGTCGGCTTCGCTGGTAGGATTGCTGGACGATGGGCGACTTCCTTCAGGCGCTCCGCGCCCGTGTCGTGATCTACGACGGCGGCATGGGCGCGACGCTCGAGCAGCTCGACTTAACGAGCGCCGACTACGGCGGTCTCGCCGGGCGCTGCCACGAGGCGCTCGTGCTCAACCGACCCGATGTGATCGAGGGCGTTCACAGCTCGATGCTCGACGCGGGAGCGGAGGTCGTGGAAACGTGCACGTTCCAGGCGTCACGGATCAAGCTCGACGAGTGGGGACTCGGTAGCGAGACGCTCGAGATCAACACGCGCGCTGCGCAGATTGCGCGTGATGCCGCGGGGCCCGAACGGTTCGTCGCCGGCTCGATCGGCCCGACCGGCTATCTCCCCGCCTCTGAGGATCCGACGCTCGGGCAGATCAGCTTCCAGGAGCTCGTCGACGTCTTTACCCAGCAGGCGCACGGCCTCGTCGCCGGCGGCGCCGATCTGCTGATCATCGAAACCGCGCAGGACATCCTCGAGGTCAAGGCCGCCGTGTTCGGCGCGCGCGAGGCCTTCAAGCTGACCGGTCGCACGCTGCCGATCCACACCTCGGTGTCGCTGCTGCCCAACGGCGGCAAGATGCTGCTCGGCACCGACATCTCCTCGGCGCTCGCGACGCTCGAAGCGCTGAACGTCGACATCATCGGCCTGAACTGCTCGACCGGGCCCGAGGACATGCGCGACGCGATCCGCTTCCTCGGCGAGTTCTCGCCGCTGCCAGTCGCCTGCATCCCAAACGCCGGCCTGCCGATCCAAGGGCCAAACGGCGAGACGATCTTCCCGATGACGCCCGAGCCGCTCGCGGAGCTGCTCGGTGAGTTCGTGGAGCGCTACGGCGTCGGCGTCGTCGGCGGCTGTTGCGGCACGACCCCGGTACACATCGCAGCGCTAGCCGAACGGGTCGGTCGACCGCCGATTGCGCCGCGACCGGCGCCGCGAGCCGCGCACATCTCGTCGATGATCGCCGCGACGCCACTCGCCCAGCTACCGGCGCCGACGATCGTCGGCGAGCGCGTCAACTCGCAGGGGTCGCGGCGGGCCAAGGAAATGCTGCTCGCCGACGACTACGACGGGCTCGTGCAGATAGCCGAGAACCAGGTCGAGGGCGGCGCGCACATCCTCGATCTGTGCGTTGCGCTCACCGAGCGTCAGGACGAGGCGGAGCAGATGCGGCTACTCGCCAAGAAGATCTCGCTCGCGCTGCCCGCGCCGCTGCAGATCGACTCAACCGAGCCGGACGTGATGCGTGCGGCGCTCGAGCAGATCCCGGGCCGGGCGATCGTCAACTCCGTCAACCTCGAAGCAGGCCGCGCCAAGCTCGACACGGTCGTTCCGCTATGCCTCGAGCACGGCGCCGCGTTGATCGCGCTGACGATCGACGAGGAGTCGATGGCCAAGACCGCGGCCCGCAAGGTCGACGTCGCGAAGCGAATCTACGGCTACGTGGTCGACGAGCACGGGATGAGCCCGGAGGTGTTGATCTTTGACGCGCTCACGTTCACGTTGGCGACGGGCTCCGACGAGTTCAAGACATCGGCGATCGAGACGATCGATGGCATCCGCGAAATCAAGGCCGCGCTGCCTGGCGTCAAGACCTCGCTCGGCGTCTCGAACGTCTCGTTCGGCTTCGGAAAGACCGCGCGCGCGGTGCTCAACTCTGTTTTCCTGCACCACTGCGTCGTCGCCGGACTCGATCTCGCGATGGTCCATCCGGCCGACATCACCCCGTACTCGGAGATCAGTGAGCTCGAGCGTGAGCTTGCTGACGACCTCGTCTTCAACCGCCGCGAGGACGCGACGCAGCGGTTCATCGAGCACTTCGAGGAGCGCGGCGAGAGCGACGCGGTTGAGGTCGCCGACCCCACCGCGGGGATGGAGCCCGAGGAGGCGCTGCACTTCCACATCCTGCGCCGGCGCAAGGAAGGAGTCGAGGACTGGATCGATCGCAGCGTCGAGAAAATCGGCGCCGTGCCGACGCTCAACGAGGTGCTGCTGCCGGCAATGAAGGAGGTCGGCGACAAGTTCGGCTCGGGGGAGCTGATCCTTCCGTTCGTGCTGCAGTCAGCCGAGGTGATGAAGCGCGCGGTCAGCCGGCTCGAGCGCTACCTCGACCGGATCGAGGGCTACACAAAGGGCACCGTCGTAGTCGCGACCGTCTTTGGCGACGTCCACGACATCGGCAAGTCGCTCGTCAACACGATCCTCTCGAACAACGGATACACCGTCGTCGATCTCGGCAAGCAGGTGCCGATCAGCGCGATCCTCGACGCCGCCGAGGAACACAAGGCGACCGCGATCGGACTCTCCGCACTGCTCGTCTCGACCTCGAAGCAGATGCCGTTGTGCGTCGCCGAACTGCACGAACGCGGTCTCGAATTTCCGGTGCTCGTGGGTGGCGCCGCAATCAACCGCGACTTCGGCCTGCGGATTCTCTACCCGAAGGGCGCCGACTCCGAGGAGATCTACGCGCCGGGCGTGTTCTATTGCAAGGACGCGTTTGAGGGCCTCGCGCGGATGGACGAGCTGACCGACACCGAGGCGCGCGCCGAGCTCGTGGAGCGCACTCGCGCTGCGGCGCTCGCACTGCGCTCGCGCAAACCGGCGGCAGCGGAGCTGCCGACCGACGATGCGAGCGTCCGCTCAGCGGCGGCGGTCGACGTCCGCGTGCCGGAGCCGCCATTCTGGGGAGCCCGCGAGGTGGCGATCGATCTCGCCGACGTCTTTCCCCACCTCGACACGCACGTCCTGTTCAAGCTCCACTGGGGCGGGCGCGGCGTCAAGGGCGAGGCCTGGCGCGAGCTCGTCGAGGACAACTTTCAGCCGCGCCTCGAGCGCATGTGGCGCGAGCAGGACTATCTGCACCCGCGCGCATTGCTCGGCTACTTCCCCTGCTACAGCGAGGGCAACGAGCTCGTCGTGCTCGACCCGGACGACCGCGAGACGGTGCGCGAGCGTCTCGTCTTCCCGCGCCAGCCGGGACACGACCGGATCTGCCTTGCAGACTTCTTTCGCCCGCGCGAGCGCGGTGAGCTCGATGTCGTCGCACTTCAGGCGGTGACCGTCGGTGATGCGGTTACCGAGCTGATCACGCAGCTCGAGCAGGACGGTGAGTTCGCCGAGCAGCTCTTCACGCACGGGCTCGGCGTGCAGACTGCCGAGGGGACAGCGGAGTGGCTCCACGCTCGTGTGCGGCATGAGCTCCGGCTGACGGCGACGCAGGGGCGTCGTTATTCGTGGGGATACCCGGCTTGCCCTGACCAGTCTGAGCACGAGAAGGTCTTCCGCCTGCTCGATGCCCCACGGATCGGCCTGCGCCTATCGAGCGGCTGGGCGCTCGAGCCGGAACAGTCGACGCTCGCGATCATCGCCCACCATCCGCAGGCCGTCTATTTCGGCATGAAGTCGGGCTTTCTGCCGAAGGGAACCGCGCCGCCGGACGAGGTGATCGCGGGCTCCCCGCGTGACCCTACGAGCAAGGCGCCGGCAGAGGCGTTGGAGTCAGACGATCCAGACGTCCCGATCGCCGTCACGCCGGTCTCGGGCGTGGACCAAGCGCCTAAGACCGCTTAGGCGCCGGGCTGAGTCCCGAGCAGTGCCAGCTTTGCCGCGCGCGGGAGTCGCTTGATCCGCGCCTCCTCGCGCCGCGCGCTCGAGCTGTCTTGCATCGGCATCGCCGAGAGCAGCTCGATCGGGAGCCGTGAGCGCGTGTAGCGGCCGCCGCGACCGGCCGCATGAGCCGCCACACGCCGCTCGACATCGACCGTCCAGCCGGTGTAGAGCGAGCCGTCGGCGCAGCGCAGCACGTAAACCCACGCCGCGACGCGCGAGGCGGCCTCAGGCTTCCGCGGCACCACGCTGCACGAGCTGCTGCGACTCGGGCACGACGAGCCGGACCGGCGCGGTGCGCATCGTGCGCATGCGGACGTCGCGCCACGACATCCCCTCCCGCAGCAGCGCCGGCAAGCCCATGACCACCGCCGTGGAGATCTCAACGGCCTGCAGGATGATCCCGTAGGCGATCGCGTCGGCGGCCGAAATGTGAAAGCCACCGGCGAGCACAGCGACGCACGCGGCCTGGAAGACGCCGATGTTCGACGGTGCCGCCGGCAGCACCGCGGTGACGTTCACGGCGAAGAGCACGCCAGCCGCCGCAGCTAGACCGGCGCGGTTACCGAGGCCGAGCGCCAGCAGCAGGACGTAGCAGGAGGCGCACTGCAGCGCCCACGCGCCGAGCTGGGCACCGACGGCAACGCCCGCAAGGCGCGGCTCGCGAAACACGCGCATCCCGGCGCGAACACGCAACGCCGTAGCGTGCAGTCGCGCAAACAGCGCCGCGCCGCGATCCGAGCCGGATCGCACTGGACGGCGTACAAGCAGCGGCACGATCACGATCGCGCCAACGAGCGCCGCCGGGGCGATCGCGACCGCGATCAACGCGCTGTGGCGACCGTTGAAGATGTCGGCGCTCGAGAACATCACCGTGCCGAGGATCGCCAGCGCCAGCAGATTGAGGAGCGTTTGGGAGACGATCGTCCCGAGCACAACAGGCAGCGTCTCGACCGGACGGCCGATACGGCGCGCGACGATCAGCGACCGCGAGGGCTCCCCGAGCCGCGCCGGCAGGGTGGCGCTCATCAGCACGCCGATGAATGTGCCCTGCATCGCATCCGAGCGCTTGACCCGCGAATCTGGCAAGGCAGCTCGGAGTATCGCGTGCCATGCGATCCCGCGCGCAGCCATTGCGGCGCACATCAGCGCGAGGCCAAGGACGACCCACGACGGCTGCGAAGTAACGAGACTGCTAACGATCTTCCCTGGCCCGATCTGCCGCACGGCGAAGAAGGCGGCGAGCACGCCGGCCAGAGCGACTGCAACGATCAACGCGCGGCGACCAACGGTTCGCAGCGGCGCTCGCGCCCTGGTATGGGCGGGCTCGATCGACGCGATACGGCGGCCGATGAGCGTCGCCTGCTGGGCCGGATCGGCCGCGCGCAGGCCAACACGCGCCTGCGCGCGCTTCACTGTGCCCGCAGGAAGCGGCATCGCAACAGCGTCCTCGTAAGCCGTGAGCACCTGCTCGGTGACGAGCGGCCAGGCGAAGCGCGCCGCGGCGGCCGTCGCAGCCGACGACATCGCCGCACGACGCGGCACGTCGTAGGCGAGGTCCAGCAGCGTGGTCGCGAGCGCGGCGGCCTCGCCGGGCGGGACGAGGACGCCGTCGACACCGTCGCTGACAACGTCCGCGTAGCCCGGGATGTTCGACGCGACGACCGGCGCCCCGGCTGCGAAGGCCTCCGTCAGCACCATGCCAAAGCTCTCACCGCCAAGCGACGGCGCGAGCAGCAGGTCCGCACTGCGCAGCAGTTCTTCCTTTGCCGCGTCGGCGAGCTTTCCGTGCGCCGTCACGCCAGCCGGGTCGAGTAGCAAATGCGCCAGCTCGCCGCGCTCGACGCCGACGATGTCGAGCGTCACCGGAACGTGCTCGCGGAGCGCCTCGAAGGCAGACAATGCGACAGGCAGGCCCTTGCGCTCGACCGCCTGGCCGACGAACACCAGGCGCAGCGGCCGCTCGCCGCTCGGAGCCACGGCACTGGCACGCTCGAGCGCGCCGGGCAGCTCGACGCCATTGGGAACCACCCGATATTCGCCGCCGAAGAACCGTCGGCCGGTCCAGGCAGCAGCCTCGGAGACGGCGATCCGCACGGCCAGCCGGTTCATCCGCCGGCTCGCGCCGGCGAGGTTGCCGACGCCGTTCGTCAGGCGGTTGGTCGAATAGCAGTGGAAGGTGCCGACGAGCGGCTGACGGCAGGAGCCGACGACATCCCAGCTGATTACCGGGGCGATCGGCTCGTGAACGTGCACGACGTCGTAGCCGCCACGCGCCAGCTCTTCGCGAACCGCCCAGACGGCGGCCGGCGCGATCGCGAGATTCGACACAGCGCCGTTGGCGGAAAAGCCGACGGTCCGCCCGATGGTGATCACGTTCTCATCCGGTTGTCGCGCCTGGGGCATGGCACCACGGTGAAGCCGTGCGCTGAGCGCGTCTTGCGGGTCGAACGGAGTGATGATCCGCGCCGAGTGGCCGGAGGCGCGGAGGTGAACGGCGAGCGCCTCGATGTGGCGCGTCACACCACCCGGATAGCTCCAAGAGTAAGGCGAAACCAGCGCGATGCGCACGTCGCGAATCCTACCGGGGGAGCGACGCGGAGTTGCCTTGGAGCGCCCGGGGCGACCCAAGGCCCGGCGTATAATCGGCGGCCCACTCTAAGTTCGAGGGGATCTGTGATGCCGGCTCGCCATTTCGTCAAGTACACGTTCCTCAAGCTCGACCCCGAGTGGCGCCGCCTCGATGCCGATTTGCGGGCCGAGCACAAGCGAGAGTTCCTCGCCGCCTGCGAGGACTTCGCAGCCGACCACCTACTGCGCTCGTTCTCGACGGTCGGCACGCGCGGCGACACCGACCTACTTCTGCTCGCGCAGTCGATCAACCTCGAGCGCATCCACGAGTTTCACGTCGTGCTCGCCCAGACCGGGCTGATGAAGTGGGCGAGCATCCCTTACTCGTATCTCGCGATGACGAAGCCCTCGGAATACTCCGAGGAGTCCCGCCTCGAGGTACGACCGGGCCACTCGAGGTACCTCTTCGTCTACCCGTTCGTCAAGACGCGCGAGTGGTACGTGCTCGCGGCCGACGAGCGCTACAGGGTCATGCAGGAGCACATCCGGATCGGTCGCGAGTACCCGCAGATCGACCTCAACACTTCCTACTCGTTCGGGCTCGATGATCAGGAGTTCGTGGTGGCGTTCGAGACCGACGAGCCAGGCGACTTCCTCGACCTCGTCCAGCGACTGCGCAGCACGGAATCGTCGGTGTACACAAAACGCGACACTCCGACCTTCAGCTGCATCGCGATGTCGGTACCGCGGACGCTCGCCGCACTTGACGGCGAGGCTGTCGGCGCCGAGGCGCTCACTTCACTGGCATGACGGAGGTGGACACGGGCGACGCCCGGGTCCGTGTCGCGATCATCGGCTCCGGTCCCGCCGGCAGCTACGCGGCGGGCCAGCTGCTGAGCCACAGCGCGGCCGAGCTGCACGTCGACCTGTTCGAGCGGCTGCCGACGCCGTGGGGCCTCGTCCGGGCCGGGGTCGCCCCGGACCACCCGAAGATCAAGTCGGTGACACGCATCTACGAGCGGACCGCTGAGCACGCGCGCCTGCGCTACTACGGTAACGTCGAGTTCGGCCGCGACCTGACGCTCGACGATCTGCGCGCGCACTACAACGCGATCGTCTACGCGGTCGGGACGCCGGTCGACCGCGAGCTGAGCATTCCGGGCGAGGACCTCGCCCGAAGCTACGCCGCGACCGACTTCGTCGGCTGGTACAACGGTCACCCGGACTTCACCGATCATGAGTTCGACCTGCGCGGGGAGCGTGCGGTCGTGATCGGTGCCGGAAACGTCGCGCTCGACGTGGCGCGGATGCTCGTGCTGACCCACCGCGAGCTCGCCACGACGGACGTCGCCGACCACGCTCTCGAGGCACTGGCGCAGAGCAAGATCTCGGAGGTGCTGGTCGTCGCTCGGCGCGGCCCGGCGCAGGCGGCGTTCACCAACCCGGAGTTGCTCGAGC
>DATAJI010000055.1:0-4578 GCA_036262195.1 Solirubrobacteraceae bacterium | reverse complement strand
GGTCAAGCCGGCCGTCCCGGTGGTCAAGCCGGCCGTTCCGGCGGTCAAGCCGGTCACCACGCCGTCCGTACTGGTCTCTCAGCCAGCCGCGACGACCGTCGCGGCCGGCTGAGAGACCGTCGCGGGCGGCGCGGGCGGCGGAGAGACCGTCGTCGTCGCGGCCGGCTGAGAGACCGTCGCGGGCGGCGCGGCCGGCGGAGAGACCGTCGTCGTCGCGGGCGACGGAGAGACCGTCGCGGGCGGAGAGACCGTCGCGGGCGGCGGAGAGACCGTCGCGGGCGTCGCGGGCGGCGGAGAGACCGTCGTCGCGGGCGGCGCGGTGACATTCTTGACCGCCGGGGCAACTGGCGGCTTGACTCGCTTGACGACCCCCGCGTAAGCCGGCGCCGGAAGGACCAAGACGACCGCGAGCAACAACGCGAGCCGTACCCACCGGTTGGGGCGGACAGGGCTCCTGCCGATCTCGGTCCACTTGCAGTTCGTAAGAGAACTCATCCGCATCCCACGCTCACACCGCCTGGAGGATGCATCCTCTTCCATACGCCCTAAACCTGTCAAGGCCTGGCGAAAAGTTCTCTGAGCCGGCGCTCGAATGGCTGTCGGCGACCGCGCCTGCTCGCCGGCCGCCTCTCCGCTTCGGTCCTGACCGCCCGACAACGCCTGGACCGAGCTTGCCGATCCGACGTCGGGCTGCAGCCACGCCGCTGCGACCCGCGCTTGGGTGGCGTCTCTTGCTTGGTTGAGTCACGTTTGTGCACTGAGCTCGTCCGCCGACGCCGATACGGTCACGGAAATGCCCCGCAAACGTGACTCAAGCCGCTGCGACCCGCGCCGTTGCGGTCCCACTGCTGACGAGCTCGCCGGGCACATCGCCAGGGCGCCTATTGGTCTTCGAGCAGCGAGGCTTGGGCGCGTAGGCGGCGGCGGGGTTCGGGTCCGACGCGGACTTGCCCGTCGAATACTTCTTCGTCGAGGAACGCGCGCATCAGTTTTTCGTGGGCGCGGTAGCGGAGCGCTTGGGCTTCGTGGTGGACGCTGGCGGCGTACTGGATCGGGTCGTTGGGGCGTTCTTCGGTGAGGCGGCGGGCGAGGATCTGTTGTGCGGCCCAGTTGTAGACGGCGTTGGCGGCGACTTCGACTTCGAGCATCCGGTAGGGGAGATACTCGCGGACGCGGCTTTTTGGCAGGCCGGCTTTGCGCGCCGCGCGTTCGAGCGCTTTGAATTCGCGGCGGCCTTCATAGACGGTGACGATCCCCGCCTCTGGATCGAAGCTCGCTTCGATTTGTGAGTCTTCGTCCTTGCGGGCGATCTCGCGCACCCATCCGGAGGCGTGGTGGCGGACGACCAGGACGACGAGCTCGGCGATCTGCCCGGCGGCCTCGGCGAGTACGGTGAGCTTTGCGCCGGGTTCGCAGCTGACGCGGGCGCGGAGGTTTGCGTCGATTCTTGACCAGCCGGCGCGGACCGGCGCGGGCACGGTGTCGGTCGATAGGTTGATCGCGAGACCCGGGTCGACGGCGACGTTGACGGGCGTGCCGGCCGGGATCCGGTCGGGGTCTGCCAGCAGCGAGACGCCGCGGCGCTCGCCGGGGTGCAGGCGCACGAGCGTTTGCTTGAAGCGCAGCGGGGCGAGCGAGGCCGGCTCACGCTCGCGGCTTTGAGGCTCGCTGGGCGGCTGCTCGTCGGGCTCGGGCTCGGGCTCGGCGAGCTCGTCGGTGATGGTGGGTGGTTTGGTGGCGGCCTGGTCGCCGGGCTCAAACGCGGCTTTGCCGGGCGTGTCAAACGCATTCTTGAGCGCGTCGTTGAGCGCGCGCAAGCCGACCTGGTCGCGGGCCTTCAGCGCTGAGCCCGGGCGGATCAGGTGCGCGCCGGCGCGCTTCTCCTCCTCGGCGAGGATCGGCCTGAGCACCCGGTCGATGGCCTCATAGAGTGCTTTGACGACGGGGTGGTTGTCGTTCAGTCCGGAGCGGTCGACCTTGACCACCAGCTGCGGGCGGGGACGGTCAAGCGCTTGGCGCTGGAGCGTCTCGAGCGCATCGCAGCGGATCTCGCCGTACAGGTGTCGGGCGCCGGGGTGGCCCTCGTGGGAGCCGAGCGTTGATTCGTGCGCGGCGCGCCCCGAGCGAACGACCAGGCCGCCGAGGCGGGTCGCGCGCGAGGTCCCGGGCGAGAGCGGCCGCGCTGACCGGCGGACGGTCACGCGCGCGGTGATCTCTCCCGTGACCTTGACGTCTTGATCGAACAGCACCGGACGGGTCTCGTCGGGCTCGGGGGCGGGGAAGCGCACGATCTCGAGCTGGCCCGAGGGCAGCTCGATCCACAGCTCGCGCTCGGGGTCCTCGAGCACCGGGCGCAGCTGCACCAGCTGAGAGACCAGCGTGCGCAGGCGCCCGTCGGCCGGGAGTCGCTCGGTGGCCAGCGGGACGGTGACCACGCTGCCCGCCGGTCGGCCGGGGGCGTCGTGGTCGTGGACGTGCAGGTAGGCGTAGGGGTCATCGCCGCAGCGGATCTCAAACCGCCAGCTGCGCAGCGCCGGCACCCGCAGCGCGCGCATCTGCTCAGACCACCGCGCCAGAAACCTGGGGTCCGGCGAGCCGATGGTCAGCTCGATCCGCCCGCGCCCGCGCCCGCCGCCGGCGATCGCGGCGTCGGCGTTGGTCACCAGCTCGGGCACGATCTGTGACAGATCAATCCCGCCCTGGGCGAAGTTCTCACGAAAGTAACGCCCGCGGACCGCGCCGACGTGCACCTCGCGACCCGACAGCACCGCCGACACCGGCTAGGCCGCCTTTCGCTGGGCGGCCAGCCACGCGAGCCCGCCGCCACGGTGCGCGCGCACGGCGGCGATCCCGTCCTGTAGGCGTTGCTCGTCCACAGCGGTGTAGATCGTGGTGGTGCGGATATCGGCATGGCCCGCGAGCTCACGAATCACGCCGACATCGACGCCGGCGGTCGCCAGGCTGGTGCAGAACGTGTGGCGCAGCACATGCGGGCAGCGGCGATCCTCCGCCAACCCCGCCGCCGTGGCGTACCGGCCAACGATCCGGGCGACGTCGCGCGGGGACAGCACGCGCGGCGGGTGCCGTGTGCGCGGCAGCGACAGCAGCAGGTGCTCTGAGTCCGCGACCGGACGGGCATTCACCCACTGAACGATCGCCTCGAGCGCGTCCTCATCCAGCGGAACTTGGCGGGTGCGTCCGCGCTTGGCGTAGCGGACGGTCACCCACCACGCGCTCGAGCGCGCGATCGCCTGGCGCAAGCGCCCGTCCCCTGACCGACGGCGCTCGTCAACGTCACAGATCAGCAGCGCGCACGCCTCCGAGCGCCGCAGGCCCGCGGTGCCGAGCAGATAGAGCAGCGCCAGATCGCGCTTACCGCGGATGCTGCGGCGGTCGGGCATCCGCAACAGCCGCGCGTACTCATCCTCTGACAGCGCGCGGGGCTGGCCGCGCGCGACGCTCTGGGAACGGACCTTGGCGATCAGCGGGTCGGCGCCGAGCGCGTCCGCGAGCGTACGCAGCGCCGAGAGCTGCTTGGCGATCGTCGCCGGCGAACGCCCGTGGGCCTCCAGTGAGTCGCGCCACGCCCGGACGCTGTCCGCGCTCAATGCCTCGACGCCAGCACGGGGGGAGAGGTGCTCACAGAACGCGCGGTAGACACTCGCGTACGTCGCGCGGGTCCCAGGCGCCCCCTGGCGGCGCGCGACCTCCGCAGCGCGCGCGTGAAGCGAGCAGGGGTCGAGAACCTCGCCGCGCACCAGCAGGCCCTCAGGCGCGGCGGCCGGGACGAGCTCTGAAGCGAGCGGGCGCGTGTTCATCGGCTCCGCGCCGGGTTGGCGAGCTCGTGCACGTTCGCGTTGCGGGCATCATGTTCTGACCAGCCAGCGTCGGTCAGGACCTCGACCAGCTCGCGGGTCAGCTCGCCGACGGTAGCCGCGAGCTGGCGGCGCTCCTCGCTAGCCGTCCGGTAGTCCACAAACGCGCGGTGAATCGCCCAACGAATCTCCTGCACGACCGCGAGCACCACGGTCGTGAGCTCCGGCTCGCCGCCGCCATCGCGCAGCTGGTCGACGATCACCGCGGCAACCTCGCTGCGCACCGAGGATTGATCGCCGATCCCGCCCCTGTGCGTGTCGTCATAAAGCCGCCCGAGCGCGTCGGGGTGAAGCCCTGACCACAGCCGCTGAGCCGCGCCCTGGAGGCGGTGCTGCGCATCGTTCTGGAGCTCCGCGAGCCGCGCGTCCTGCTCAAAGAGCCCAGCCAGCGTCGCCGCCGCCTCGCTTGCTCGTGCCGGAAGCTCCATGCTCCACCTAATCGCTCGCCCTTCGGACGGAACACGTCCCAGAATCACCTTTCCAGGACGCACAAGAGTGGCTGAGCTCCCTGTGGGCATGGCGTTCGTGCGTAAGGGGGTACGGATTCTCGGGACGTTTTGTGCGCTGTAAGCGAGATCGGCGCGGAGATCGGGCTGGTGAGCGCCTCTAAGGACGGCAAGCACTGGCAGAGCCCCGGGGGGCGGCAGGTTGACCTGGGTCTGGACACCCGACAGCGAAGGCCTGGGATACAGAGTAATGGGAG
>DATAJI010000054.1:0-4209 GCA_036262195.1 Solirubrobacteraceae bacterium | reverse complement strand
AGTGCGCGCACCAGCTCGTCGTCGCCGGTCCAGCGGTGGTACTCGTCCAGCAGGATCACGAACAGCGGCGTCGCGTCGGCACTCCCAAAGTACGGGGAATGGGGCTGGCGTCCGCTTGCGGTCAGCTCACCGAAGCGCAGCTCGTGGAGGATCTTTCCGGGCTCCATCTCGTGGAAGTCATCGCGCGTCTGCGCCTGGCGTGCTGCGAGGACGCGCAATGTCGTTGCCGCGAGCTCCGGCAGGTACGGCAAGGCCTGGAAGCTGGTGATCAGGCTGTCGCGTCCGAATAGGGCCATGAACCAGGGCAGGCCGGCGGCCGGGAGCGTTGCCGGATCGCCGAGGTCGGGCTGTAGCCGCAGCGCCGCGAGGTCGGTGAGACTGGCGCGGTAGGTACGGGCAAGCCCCGAGTCACGGGTCTCCAGCACGGGAGTATCCGCTAGCCAGCGATCGAGCTCGGAGGACTTTGCACGGTGCACCTCCTCTACGGTTCCGCTCACGGAGCGGGCAGCGAACGTCGTTCCGGGCTGCGTCGAGCGGGGCGTGATGCTGAGCTCGACCGTCCACTGCGCGCCGCGTTCGAGCGCAATCGCGAAGACCATGCCGTGTCGCGTGATCTGCGCCTCGCGGCTGCTCGCGATCGTGACCGAGCGCGAGAAGGCCTCGTGGTTGTACTCGAGGACCAGCGAGTTGCCGTCAGCGCGCCAGCTGACCGAGCGCGGCGCGACGATACCGCCCTTCACCTCGAACAGATCGGCGAAATCGGTGTCGACGGCGAGCTCGACGAGGATCTCGCTCGTGGCGAGACGGTGGTTGATGATCGTGATCTCCTCGAGCCAGACGCGGTCGACGCAGCGCCGGCGCATCACCGAGGACGGCGCCGCGTCATCGGTGCCAACGCGGGGCGTGAGGAAGAGCTGCGCCGCGAAGTGGGCATCCTGGTCGAGCCCGAGCAGATCGAGCGGCGTATCGTCGACGCGGAGCGCCCACCGCGACACGAAGCGGGTGTCGTCGGAGAAGAAGCCGTGCTCGCGTCCATCTCCGGGAACCAGATCGCCGCGCCGGTCGCTGAGTACGAAGGTGCTGCCGTCGAGGACGCTCAGCGTGTCCTCAGGCACGTGCTGCTCGCACCTCGGAGCGTGCGAGGATCGCGTCGCGGAAGACCTGCTCGTAAGCGCGAGAGACGACTTCGACGTCACAGTGCGCAGCCGCCCAGGTCCGACACGCGGCGGGTGAGATGCGATCGAGCTGGCTGACGGCTGCGGCCATCGCAGCCTCGTCGTCCACGAGGAACCCGGTCTGGCCATGAACCACGAGCTCGCGGGCCGCGCCCTCGGGAAACGCGATCACCGGGGTCCCGCAGGCGAGAGCCTCAACCATGACCATGCCAAACGGCTCCTCCCAGCGGATCGGCATCAGCAGCGCCCGCGCGTCCGCAAACAGGCTGTGCTTGGCGGCGCCGCCCACCTCGCCAACAAAGCGGACGCGGTCGCCG
This sequence comes from Solirubrobacteraceae bacterium, assembly GCA_036262195.1. GTDB lineage: Bacteria > Actinomycetota > Thermoleophilia > Solirubrobacterales > Solirubrobacteraceae > Palsa-513. Next base: position 2,717 of record DATAJI010000054.1, on the reverse strand, counting down.
TCGATATGGGGCGCGATCTCGCGATCAAAGAATGCCTGCTGTCCTGGCTGGATGACGCCGGCGAGGATCAACGGCACGCCGGCGGCTCGCGCGGCAGCGATCGCCCGGTGCGGACCCTTGACCTCGGTCATCCGACCGATCCACAGGACGTAGTCACCTTTATGCTCCTTTGGGCGCCAAGCACGCAGGTCGATCGGGTTCGGGATGGCTGCGACGACACGCAGCTCTGGCGGAGCGCACTGGATCTGCGTGCGGCTGATGGCCACGATCGTGGCCTTGCGCCCGTGGTGAGCGTAGAACGCGGCCGTGCTCGCGGTGAACTGGCCGTGGAGCGTATGAACGAGCGGCGTGGCGAGTCGATCGGCCATCGCGACGGCGGTGAAGCCGCAGTGGTCATGTACGACGTCGAACTGCCCGCGTTCGATGACCGCGAAGGCCCGCGCGACGTGATCGGCCTCGTGCAGTGATCGCTCGATCTCCTCCGGGTGCGCCTCGTCGAGCAGCGTGACGACGTGTGCGCCCGACCGCGAGCCCGGCGCACACAGCAGCGTTACGTCGTGCCCCTGATCGACGAAGGCCTCGGTCAGCGAGCTGACGACCGTTTCGACGCCGCCGTACCCTGGCGCGGGCACGGGGATCCACGGTGGGGCGAGCATCGCGATGCGCAAGGCGCCCGGCGCTCTTTTGCGGTTGCTTTGCTGACCGCGCTGGCCTGTAGGGCGGGTAGCGCGGAGCCTTCGCTGTGGCCCGGCGGCGATGTTCACGATTCCTCCTCACGAGCCTCTCAAGGGCTGCGGTCGCGAGGCAGAGAGGTCGAAAGAGACCGAGCGAGCGCACTGCGTTGCGAGCGACAGGCTCGACACCAACCGTCCAAGCCTAGCAAGGTCTGGTGCGCATTCCCGGCGGACGTCCAGGCTGCCTGGACCGCCACTCCGCGGCGCTGCCCTCCCCTGCCACGAGAACCGGTCCGCACCTCCCGGGCGCGCTGATTGCACTGGCGTGGCCCGCCCGGACCAACCCGGCCAGTAGACTGATGGGATAGTCGAGCGTTACCGAGGCGAGTCGGCTCGCCTGCGCCCGTAGATGGCGGTCACGACGATCACAGATGTCCGAGGGGACTCGGCCGGAGCGTGCAGCTCCGGCGCTCAGGCCGACCGACTGAGTAACCCCGCCGCCGCGCCCGCGACCCGACAAGGAGAACGAGACATGGCTTCAAGGGGCAAGAAGAAGACAACGATGGCAAAGCTCGCTCGCGAAGGTAGGCTCCGCGAGCGTCAACTCGACAAGCGGGCCAAGAAGGATGCGAGGAAGCGGGCGCCGGCTTCAGCGGACGGCCTGGAGTACCCGCCCGAAGGCGGCGAGGCTGACCAGGAGATGACCGACGCCGCGGTCGTCCCATCTCTGGTCGACGCCTGATTCGCCAGCAGCGCCAACGACCGCCGTCTAAGCGAAGGCGGGGCGAGTTGACGGCGCCCGATCCGCACCAGCGCGGGCGCTGCGATCGGAGTAGCCTGGTTTGCATCGAGGACGATCAGATTCGCGCATTGGTGACACGTCTGGCGCGCCCGCACCGCTCCGGCGGCGACGTGATCGAGCGGGCAGCGATCTTTGCCAACGGCGCGGACTTTGCCGAGGTGATGGCTTGGATCGTCGCTCGCGGCGGAACCGCGGAGGCCCTGGCGCCGGCGGCTAGCGGTGGTCTGCATGATCGCGGTTTCGACGCTGGCCGAGACGACGCTGCACCCACGCCGCGACGATTCCTGCTCCCGCCGGGCGCGCTGACCCAGTAGCGCCGTGACCCCGCTGGCCAGCCCGGGGAGCCGGCGCCAGCCGCGGCGAGCGTGATTGAATCACCGTCGTGAGCGACACGCTGTGCGCGGAGGCGGTGACGGTCGCGGGCCACGACGGCGACGAGATCGAGGCATATCTCGCCCGCCCTGACGGCCCGCCGTCACGTGGGGGGGTCGTCGTGATCCACCACCTGCCGGGGTACGATCGCGGCACGAAGGAGATCGTCCGGCGGTTCGCGGAGCTCGGCTACGACGCGATCTGCCCCAACCTCCACTGGCGCGAGGCACCGGGCGCAGATCCCGTCGATGCAGCGGCGATGGTGCGAGCAAACGGGGGCGTTCCCGATCAGCGCCTGGTCGGCGACGTCGGTGGCTCCGCCGCCTACCTGCGCTCGCTGCCCAGCTCGAACGGCAAGGCCGGCGTGATCGGCTACTGCTCCGGCGGTCGCCAGTCTGTGCTTGCAGCGTGCAATCTCGACCTCGATGCAGCGGTTGACTGCTACGGCGCGTACGTGACCGGCACGCCGCCGGAGGGATTCCCGCTGAAGATCACGAATATCGTCGACCAGCTCCCCAATCTGCGCGCGCCGCTGCTCGGCCTGTTTGGCAATGAGGACTCACACCCGAGCCCGGAGCACGTCGACGAGCTCGACCGGATCCTCACCGAACACGACAAGCCGCATGAGTTCCACCGCTATGAGGACGCCGGCCACGCATTCTTTGCGACCGAGCGACCGTCCTATAGCGTCGCCGCAGCCAACGACGGCTGGGAGCGGGTCGCCGAGTTCTACGGCAAATACCTGGGAGGCTGAGCATCTCGACTCGGCGCGCGCCGAGCTGAGGACCTGAGGGACGCCACGGACGGCCCGCGACCGCCGGCTCAGCGCTCGCCGGACGCGAGGGGATCGGTGGAGCTCCCTCGGGAAC
>DATAJI010000053.1:0-4579 GCA_036262195.1 Solirubrobacteraceae bacterium | reverse complement strand
GGAGCTCGCCGCCGTCCTCGCCGGTGATTCGCAGCTCGACGAAGGGGACCGCGACGCCCTGCTTGGCGGCGAGCCTCGCCGTCTCGTCCGCCTCGAGATCGGGGAGCGGCGTCGACACGGTGCCCATCGGGCTGGTCTCGGTCATCCCCCAGGCGTGGAGCAGGCGCACGCCGTGGCGCTCGGCGAAGGCCTGGGCGAGCGCCGGCGGCATCGGCGCGCCGCCGCAGATCGCCATCCGCAGCGAGCTGAGGTCCGGTTCGTGCTCGTCGGCGTAGCGCAGCAGCTCGGCGTAGATCGTCGGCACGCAGGCCATCGTGGTGGCGCGCTCGGACTCGATCATCCGGGCCAGCGGCTCGGCCTGAAGGAACGGCCCGGGCATCAGCAGTGTCATCGCGTTGAGGCCGGCGGCGTGCGGCCAGCCCCAGGCGTTGACGTGGAACATCGGCACGACGAGCAGGCCGCGGTCGGCTGAGCGCAGGCCGATCGCGTCGGTCATCAGCAGACCGGCGGAGTGCAGCACGATCGAGCGGTGCGAGTAGAGGACGCCCTTCGGCTCGCCGGTGGTGCCGGTCGTGTAGCAGAGCGCCGCGGCCTGGCGCTCGGGGATCTCGGGGTAGTCGAAGGCGCCGTCACCGGCCTGCGCGAGGAGCTCCTCGTAGCGGAGCGTGCGCGGCAGCTCGCCGACCGGCCCGTCCCCCATCACGACAAAGTGCTCGACGTTCGGTAGCGCCGGTGCGAGCGCGGCGAGCGCCGGCGCGAGCGAGTCATCGACGAAGACGACCCGGTCCTCGGCGTGGTTGATGACGTAGACGATCTGCTCGGAGAAGAGGCGCAGGTTGACGGTGTGGAGGACGGCGCCGGTGCAGGGGATCGCGTAGTAGCACTCGAAGTGGCGCTGCGAATTCCAGGCGAAGGTCGCGACGCGGTCCCCGGGCTCGATTCCTAGCGTCGCGAGCGCGCGGGCGAGGCGGTCGATTCGAGGCACGACGTCACGGTAGGCGGAGCGCGTCGGGCCCTCGCTCGTCAGCGTCACGACCTCACCCTCGCCGGGATGTGAGCGCAAGCGGCGAAGGATCAGCGGCAGCGAGAGCTGGAAGTCGTCCTGCATCAGGCCCTCTAGCGGCGGCCTCGCTGTCGCTTTGCCCATGATCGCCACGGAAGGCTTGCAGGAGCGCCGCTGCGGCGCGGCGCGCTCAGTGCGCGACCGGGCTCAGCCAGTGGCTCCACGCAGCAAACAGCGGGATACAGATGATCGCGAGCACGACGCCGAGAACGAGCGCGCCGGCAAGCGCGAGGGCGCGGCCGCCGCGACCGCTGCCGTGGTCGTCCCACGGCCGCTCGCGCTCGCTGCGGCGCTCGCTCAAGAGCTTCGGCAGGTCCGGCAGATGGACAATCACGTGGCCCCACCAGACGGCGAGCCAGACGATGAAGCTGTACTTGTGGATCGGGTTCCAGAGGGCGCGGCTGCTCGGCCCTGCCAGCAGCAGGACGACGCCGCTTGCGAACAGGATCAGCGTGCTCAACACGACGAGCGGCGCGAGCGCCAGCATCACGGCCTCCGGCGCTCCGCGCGCGCGGTAACGCGCGTTGGCGGTCTGGTAGAGCGTGAGGCGGTAGCCGACGCTTGCGAGCTTCAGGCTCAACGGGCCGAGCAGCAGCATGCCGATGAACAGGTGCTCGTCGATCAGCGAGTGGACCGCGACGATCGTCACGCCGAGCGCCGCCAGGAGGACGAGCAGAAGCGCGCCGGTGGCCGTGGTCAGCAGGCTGTTGCCCGCGGTGCCGCCGGCCAGCAGACGACGCAGCGCCTTTCGGCGCGGAGCCGCGCCGAAGCCGGCGGCCAGCGCCTCGCCCGGTTCTTGCTCTCCCCCCACGGCTCGAAGTATGGGCCCTGAGGTAAGGATCATCGAAGTCGAGCGGCGCCCCGCGTGCCCGCAAAACGCGACGTTCGGATGAACGGCGTTAGCTACCGGCGCCGGCGAATACTGGCGAGACGGTGATCTCGCCGCACTCGAGATGTGGGATGTCGCCGCCGTAGGGCTGGATCCGCCAGACGATCGTCAGCGGCTTGTAGTCGTTCGGCGCTGTGATCTCGACGCGAGTCGATGTCGGGCAGCGCTCGTTGCCGTAGCCGGTCGCGTCGGCGTAGCCGAGGTTGAACGAGGCCTTGCCAGCAGGCCGGAGCGTGACGAGGCGCACCGCCAGCGCCGGCACGGTGACTGAGCTGCCTCGATGCACCTCGGTCGCGAGCGGCTTGCCGGCGCTACCCAGCATCTGCATGCCCGGATAGCCCGAGAGCGTGCAGCTCGAGTGCGAGTGGTTCGTGAAGTGGACGACCTGCCCGACGCTGCCGGCGGCACCGCTACCGGGCCCCGGAGCGACGGTCAGCTGCGAGGCGAAGCAGCGCGAGACTCTCGCGGCCGCGGCGTGGGTTGGCGCACTGCTCGTCGGCGATACGACGAGGATCAGTGCCACGACGGTGGCCGCGGTCAAGGCGACGATCAGCGCGATTACGAAGCCGATCGCGGTTCGCGCATTTTTGCTCAGCCCCATCAGCGATCACCGCAGTGCAAGCGCTCGCGTCGTGAAGTGCGCGCCGGCGCCAACCGACCACGCCCCCAAAGGACCACGATCAGCACCCCGTCCGGCGACGCGGGTCAGGCATTGGCGGGCTCTGTGACGACGTCCTCCTGGACGCCGCGGCGCAGTCCGAGCAGCGCGATCACCGCGGCGACGGCCATGATCGCGGCCATCACGTAGAGAACGGAACGCGTCGCGTAGGCGAAGTCGAGGCGGACGTAGTGGGGCAGCGCGGCGGAGCTGGCGCTACCGCGGGCCTCCGAGAGCTTCTTCGCGAGCGCGTGGGCACGGGCGCTCGGGAGGCCCTGGGAGATCAACGAGCTCGTGACGCGCGAGCGCAGCTGCGAGACGAGGATCGTGCCGAGGATCGCCAGGCCGAGGCTCGCGGCGTAATTGCGGACCGTCTGGGTGATGCCGGTCGCCTCGCCGTAGGACAGCGTCGAGGCACGGTTTACCGCGTCGGTCGTCGCGGGTCCAACCATCAGGCCCATGCCGGCGCCGGTGAGGATGATGTCGATCTGCTGCTTTGCGAAGTCGAGGTCGGTGACCTTGCCGGCCCAGAGATAGAAGCCGACCGCGGCGAGCGCGCAGCCGATCACCACCGGGAGCTTGCCGCCGGCGCGGTCGAGCATGCGACCGCCGACCTGAGCCGCGACGACGAAGCCGATGAAAAAGAAGAGGATGTAGAGGCCGGCCTCCGATGGCGTCTTGCCGAGCGCGACCTGCGCGTACTCGCTGGCGAAGAAGAAGACCGGGATGAAGACGAGCATCGCGACGGCGAGGACGAGGTTCTGGACGAGAAAGGCGCGGATCCGGAAGATGCTGACCTGGATCAGCGGCGAGCTGGTGCGCAGCTCGACGAGGTAGAAGACGACCAGGATCAGCGCGCCGAGCGCGATGCAGGCGCCGGTCGCCGGGTTGCTCCAACCCCAGATCGAGGACTCCTGGAAGCCGAAGACGCTGAGCGCGACGCCGGCGGCGATCAGCACGAGACCGCGGTAGTCCATGCGCGCGGGACGATGCACCGTCACCGGCTTGGAGAGGAAGATCAAGAGCAGCGCGATCAGCGCGACCGGGATGTTGACCCAGAAGATCGCGCGCCAGGTCCACTGCGTGAGGACGCCGCCGAGGATCGGGCCGACCGCGGTGAGGCCACCGGCGATGCCGAAGAAGATCGCCAGCGCCTTGCCGCGCTCGCGCAGCTCGAAGGTCTGAACGACGATCGCGAGCGCTGCCGGGAACATGATCGCGCCGCCGACTCCCTGGACGACGCGGAAGGCAACGATCCAGGCCTCGGCGAGGCTGCCCTTCGGGGTCAGGCCGCACATTGCCGAGGACGCGGCGAACACGATCACGCCGAGCGTGACCATCTTGCGGTGACCGACCGTGTCGGCAAGGCGACCACCGAACGCGAAGAGCGCGGCGAGCGAGAGCAGGTAGGCGTTGATCGCCCACTGGACGCCGGTGTTCGTCAGGTGCAGCTCGTGCTGGATCTTCGGCGCCGCGATCGAGACGATCGTCTGATCGATGAAGGTCATCGCGACAGCGAAGATCATCGCCGCGAGGACGAGATTGCGCGGCTGCGCACGTGGCGAGGCGGTGGCGGCCATGGCTGCTGAGCGCGGAACCTATCGGTTCGGCGCTCAGCGCGGTTAGAAGATGTCGACCGCTGTCTTGATGGTGTTGCCCGGGACGCCGTTCAGGATCGGCGCAATGCGGATCTGGTAGAGGCCCGCGCGGAGCGTGTTGCCGGAGAGCCGGCCGCTGAAGTGGAGCTTGTTGGCGCCGGCGACGTCGAGATGCGTGAACGAGCCGACCAGGACGAGCGACGTGCATGCCTTTCCGCGTAGAGTGCGGCTCGCGAGCGCGCAGCCACCCGCGCGCTTGAAGCCCGCCCTGACCTGCAGCACCGTGATCGTGCTCGTCGCGGCCACGCTGTCGGTGTAGCTGAGGTTGGTGCCGGTGTGGGAGCCCGGCGTTGCGGGGCCGCCGGCCGGTG
>DATAJI010000052.1:0-4068 GCA_036262195.1 Solirubrobacteraceae bacterium | reverse complement strand
CGTCTCGCGGGTTTCGCGGATGATCTCTGCGGCGCGGGTCATCGGCGTTCATTGTCCTCGATCGGCGGGACGCGGGCGCGCATCGACTCGGCGTGAAGGTGGAATCCCTCAGCGTCGGCGATCGGCCCGCCCGCCTCGATCAGCGCCGGAAGCGCCGCCGGGTTGATCCGGACCTCGGCCATCTGGCGACGGAAGTGTGCGGGCGTCAGACCGGAGGCAAAGCGCGCGGAGCCGGCGGTCGGGAGGATGTGGTTGGAGCCCGCGACGTAGTCGCCGAAGGCCGTCGCCGAAGGCCAGCCGATGAAGAGGCAGCCGGCATTGCGGACACCGGCGGCGAGCTCCTCGGCGCTAGGACCGATCAACTCGAGGTGCTCGGGCGCGTAGGCGTTGGCGAGCTCGAGGGCTTGAGCGAGCGACCCCGTGTCGAGGAGGACGCACGTCGCGTCGCCTGATGATCCCTGGGCCTTCTCGAGTGCATCGATGTCGGCGCGGAGCTGGTCGAGCAGCGCCGGGTCGGGGGCGGCGGCGATCACGAGCGTCGCCGCCCCGTGCTCCGCCTGCGCGAGCAGGTCGAGCGCGATCAGCCGGATCGAGCCGGCATCCGCCGCGTCGAAGAGCACGAACAGGTCGCTCGGACCGGCGAAGCTGTCGATGCCGACGCGGTCGCTGACGAGCCGCTTGGCTTCCTGTACGTACAGGTTGCCCGGCCCGACGATCACGTCGACGGGCGCGACCGTGTCCGTTCCGTAGGCGAGCGCGGCCACAGCCTGCGCTCCGCCGATCCGGTAGACCTCCTCCACGCCGGCGAGCGCGCAGGCCGCGAGCACTACCGGGTCGGTCGGCGGTGGCGTGCAGACGACGACCTCCTCGACGCCGGCGGCACGCGCCGTGACGACGCCCATGACGACGGTGCTCGGGTAGGGCGCCGCGCCTCCCGGCACGTACACGGCGGCACGCGTTACCGGGATCTCGCGCACGACGATGCTGTGACCCTGCGTGAGCGTCATCTCGCGCGGCTCGCGTGCGGCGCCCCAGCCGACCGCGGCGACGTTCGCGATCGCGACCTCGAGCCCGCCGCGCACGAGCGGGTCGAGCGAGTCGAGCGCCTCGGCCAGCTCGCCGTCGGCGACGCGGAGCGGCGGCGCGGGCGATTCGTCAAAGCGCTCCGTGTACTCGTTGACGGCCGCGTCCCCTCGAGCCGCAACGTCGGCGATGATCGCCGTGACCGCGGCGGTCACGTTCGCCGCGGCGGGGACGAGCGCGCGGATCTCAGCAACAGTTCCCGGACCGGCGGTCAGCCGGCTAAACCGCACGCGCGCGCTCCAGCAGCTCGTCGATCGCGGCCGCCTTGAGCTTGTGCGCGACCGGGTTGGCGATCAGACGGGCGGTGCACTCGGCGATCTCCTCGCGGATGACCAAGTGGTTCTCGCGCAGCGTCGTGCCGGTCGCTGTGAGGTCGACGATCGCTTCGACGAGACCGGTCAGCGGGGCCAGCTCGACCGATCCCTTGACTTCGATGATCTCGGCCTGGCGTCCCGTGTCGTCGAAGTAGCGGGTAGCGACGCGTGGGTACTTCGTTGCGACACGGATCACGCCGAGGCGGCGTAGCGCTTCCGCCGCCGGGTCCGGCCCGTCCCGCGTCGCGATCACCATCGTGCAGCGTCCGAAGCCGAGGTCGCGCAGCTCGTAGACGTCGCGTCCGGCGCCCGCAACGGCCGCGTCGGTCTGCTCCATCAGGACGTCCTTGCCGGTGATGCCGAGGTCGGCGGCGCCGGCTGCGACGTAGGTCGGAACGTCGGACGGCCGCATCGTGATCAGGCCAACGTCGCCGAAGACGAGCTTGCGGTCGTTGCTCCTGACCTCGTCAGTGCGAATTCCGAGGCCGTCGAGCCAGTCGAGCGTCTCCTCGAAGAGCGCGCCGCGTGGCACGGCGATGACCAACCCGTTGGTGCTCACAGTCGCTCCTCAGCGGCGAGCGCGAGATGCAGCCGGTCGACCTCGAGCGCAAATCCCACCGCCGGGAGGCTGCGGCCGAACTGCCCGAGCAGGTTGTCGTAGCGCCCGCCGCCGCCGAGTGGCATGCCGACCGCCGGATCGTAGACCTCGAACACGGCGCCCGTGTAGTAGCCCGGTGAGCGGGAGAGGCCAAGATCGAAGATCACGCGGGCCGCGACATCCGCCTCGAGCAGCTGGTGGACCGCTCGGAGGCCCGCGACCGCGTCGGCGACGGGCCCGGCGGGGCCGTGAAGCACGTCAGCGCCGCCGCGCATCTGAGGCACCGAGAGCAGCAGGCCGATCGAAGCGTCGTCGATCGCGAGGTCGCGCAGGCCCCGCTCGAGGCCGACGAAGTCGCCGCGTGCGAGCTCGTCGAGCAGGCGCGCGCGGTCGACCGCCGCGACGCCCAGCGAGTCGAGTAGCGCCGGGTAGAGACTCGCGTCCCCGAGCCCGATTCGGTACCGAGCGAGGCCGACGGCATCGAGCGCTCGGCAGAGCACGGTCACGGCCTCAGCGGTCCCGCGCGGGGCGCTCGCGCCGATCAGCTCGACGCCGGCCTGGAGGAACTCGCGTGGCTGTCCGCGTTGCGGGCGGACGCCACGGTAGGAGTGCGCGAAGTAACAGAAGCGCAGCGGAGGCTCCGAGGTCCGGTAGCGCGTCGCCACGACGCGCGCGATCGGCACGGTCATGTCCGAGCGCAACACGAGGACGTTGCCGTTCTCGTCGAAGACACGGTAGGCCGGGCGCAGAGCGGCGAGCTCGCCGCGCGTAATCACAGTCTCGTACTCGAGCGCCGGCGTGTAGACCTCGCCGTAGCCGGCTGCGCCGAAAACGTCGCGCAGCGCCTCGGTGATCGAGCGCAGCTCGCGCATCTCGTCGGGAAGCACGTCGCGTGTCCCGCTGGGAATCGGGTGAATCATCCCTAGGGACGGTATATGAGCCCGGCAGTCATCGCCCGAGGTCTCCGGGTCGTGCGGTGGCGGGCAGCGCGGTCGGGCGCTGCCGCTTGCGTCGCGCGCGTCAGGTCGCGCGCGTCAGGCGACGCGGATCAACGTATCGGGCGGAGTGGGCGGAGTGTCCGGACGCTGCGCGGCGAGCAGTCCCGCGCGACGTGGCCGGCGAACCCGCATGTGCTCCGCGAGCAGGTAGGAGCCGATCACGAGAACCAGCGCGATGACCTGCGCCGTGAGCGTCTCGACGTTAGGGAAGAGCGAGAACCACGTTCCCAGCCAGCCGGGGAGCTGCACACCGATCGATGTGCTGCCGATCCAGCCCGCGAGTTGCATCTCATTGACCTCTTCGCCGACCATCACGAAGAGCACTACGCAGAGCATCGCGCCGGTGATGATCAGCAGCCGCTTGTAGGGCAGCTTCTGATGCAGGCCGAACGTCAGCACGCCGACGGCGCCCGTGAACAGCAACCCGAGCAACGCTCCCTCGAACACGACGCTGTCGCCAGAGCTGACGCGGATTGTCTGCAGGAAGATCACGATCTCGAAACCCTCGCGGTAGACCGATGTGAAGCCGAGCAGCGCTAGCCCGAGCATCATCCGCCGCATGTTTCGCTCGCCATCGCCGGTTCCGAGCAGGCCGCGACGGCGCTTGTGATGGTGTGAGATCCAGCCGGTCCAGTAGACGCGGTGGAAGAACCAGTTCATGACGACGAGTAGGACGATGATCGCCGGGATCCCGGTCGCCGCTTGAACGTCGAGGCCGTGCCCGCCGAACTGCCCGATCATCCAGACCGCGGCAAACCACGTTCCGAAGGTTGCTAGCAGTGCCAGCGACCCGCCGGCGGCAACGGGACGGCGGTAGATCTTGTTCGTCCCAAGGAAGGACGCCAGCACCGCCGCCAGGACGAGGATCGTCTCGAGTCCCTCGCGGAAGACGAGGATCGCAGTGTCGATAACCGCCGTCGTGCGGCTCAGATGCTCGCCGCGAGGAAGTCCGGCAGGCGTTGGCGTGCCACCCTTTGCGTGCCAGCCGAGAACGACCGCCGTGACCGCGACCGCGAGCACGACGAGCGTCCACACGTACAGGTAGGCGTTGCGCGAGGGCGACGCCCCACGGGCG
>DATAJI010000051.1:0-8149 GCA_036262195.1 Solirubrobacteraceae bacterium | reverse complement strand
GTGCTCGGGGTCAACGACCGGGTGGCCCTGGCGCTCGTCAGGCGGCTCGCGCAGGATGCGATCAACGAGCGGCACATGCGCGCCGGGGTGAGCATCATCGATCCCTCCGCCACGGTCATCGACGTGGACGTGCAGATTGGGGCGGACACGGTGATAGAGCCGTTCACCACGATCAGGGGCGACACCAGGATCGGCGAGCAGTGCAGCGTGCGCCACTCCTACCTGATCGACTGCGTGCTGGAGGACGGCGCGAGCGTGGGGCCCTTCGGCTACCTGCGGCCCGGCACCATCCTGCGCGTCGGCGCCAAGACGGGGACGTTTGTGGAGCTCAAGAACTCCGACATCGGCGCGGGCGCAAAAGTGCCGCACCTGTCCTACATCGGCGACGCGGACGTGGGCGAGCAGACGAACCTCGGAGCCGGGACCATCACCGCCAACTACGACGGTGCCAACAAGCACCGCACCAAGATCGGCAGCCGCGTGAAGGGCGGCGTGGACACCTCGTTCGTGGCTCCCGTGGAGGTCGGCGACGACGCCTGGACGGCGGCGGGGTCCGTGATAACCGGTGACGTGCCGCCCGGTGCGCTCGCCGTGGCGCGGGCCCGGCAGCGCAACGTGGAGGGTTACTCAGAGCGTCGCAAAGACGCCGAGGACGCGTAGACTGGCGAGCGATGAGTGTGCTGGAGCCTCAGGGCGCGGTCACCAGCCTGCCGATCGAATCCGAGAAACGGCTAATGCTGTTCGGCGGGCGCGCGACGCCGCAGCTCGCGCTAAACATCGCCGGCAAGCTTGGCGTCGAGCTCAGCCCGACGACGCTGAAGACGTTCTCCAACGGCGAGGTCTATTGCCGCTACGAGGAGTCGATCCGCGGCGCCGACGTATTCCTGATCCAGTCGACGTGCGGCAACCCCGATCTCGGCTTCACAGCGAACGATGCGCTGCTCGAGCTGCTTGTGATGATCGACGCTGCGGTCGGTGCCTCGGCGCACCGTGTGATCGCGGTGATGCCCTGGTACGGGTACTCACGCCAGGATAAGAAGTCCGCGCCACGCGAGCCGATCAGCGCGCGTCTCGTCGCACGGATGCTGGAGGCTGCCGGCGCCGACCGGGTACTGACAATGGATCTCCACGCCGGTCAGGTCCAGGGCTTCTTCAGCAAGCCGGTCGATCACATGACAGCCCGGTTCATCCTCGCCCAGCACTTCAACGACCTTCAGATCGAGGACCTCGTTGTTGTCGCGCCCGACGTTGGTCGGGCGAAGCTCGCGCAGAAGTTCGCCGAAAACGTCGGCGCGGACCTCGCGATCATGATCAAGGACCGTCCTGCCCAGCAGGTCGCGGAGATCGGCTACATCATCGGCGATGTGCGCGACAAGAACGCGATCATCTTGGACGACATCATCGACACCGCGGGAACGCTCTGCGCGGCGACGATGACCTTGATCGAGCAAGGCGTCAAGCGCGTCTACGCGGCAGCCACCCACGGCGTTTTCTCCGGCCCGGCGTTCGAGAACATCGCGGGCGCCCCGCTCGAGCAGGTTGTCGTTAGCGACACGATCCCGCTGCGCGGCGGGGCGCCGCCACAGATCCGCCAGCTTCCCTGTGCGGACCTCCTGACCGACTCGATCCGGCGCATCTTCACCGACGGCTCGGTGAGCGAGGTCTTTGCCGGCGAGAACCAGCTGTTTTGACGCTTCATCTCGCGGAGCTCGCCTCCCGGCTCGGCCTGAGCGATGACGAGGCGCTGGCGATCTTTCAGCTCGATGCGCTCGCGGCGATCGGCGGCGAATACGAGCACCGTCCGGAGATCGAGATCCTCGATTCGATGACCGAGGAGGCTGCCGAGCTCGTGGGCGCCGGTCCGCTCACCCGCTGGGTCCGCTCAAGCGCCACGACCCCGACGCCGCTCGAGTTGCTCGAGCTTCGTGACTTCCTCGCGTTCGAAGACGCGCTGGAGCGCTGGCTGCGCGACAGCGGCGTCGTGCCCGGATAGGGCGGTCTCTCGGAGGCCGCGCGCCCGGCCATGACCGCGCGCCGACGTCGAGTGGCGATCGGGCTATTTGCGGTCGTCGGCGCTCGACGCGCGCTAAGCTGGCCGACGACATGTCCGCCAGCGTTCCAACCCGTCTCGATGTCCGCGGCCGCGAGCCCGCCGGCTCGCGCAGCGTCAGGCGCCTGCGCCGCGAGGGGCTGGTGCCCGGGATCCTGTACGGCGGCGGCGGCGATGCGGTGAGCTTCGCCGTCGGCGAGCGCGACCTCCGTCACGCACTCGCTGCGCGCGGTGCCGTGCTCGAGGTTGCGATCGACGGCGGTAGGCCGACGCCGGCGGTTCTTAAGGATCATCAACGTGACCCGGTTCGCGGCAGCACCGTGCACCTCGACCTCGTGCGTGTGCGCCTCGACCAGGCCATCCAGGTCAATGTCCCGATCGAGCTCGTCGGGGCCGAGGACGCGCCCGGAGTCCGCGACGGCGGCGTGCTCGAGCACGTCACCCACGAGGTTCAGGTCGAGGCGCTTCCGACTGCGATTCCCGAGTCGATCGTCTACGACGTGTCGGGAATGTCGATCGGTGACACGGTGATGCTCGAGGCAATCGTTGCGCCGGACGGCGTGACGCTGCTCGGCGACCCGCAGGAGCTCGTCATCGTCACGCTCACGCCGCCACGGCTGCGCACAGAGGCGGAGACCGAGCTGGAGCTCGAGACAGAAGTCGTCGGTGAGGGCGCCGAGGGCGCCTCCGACTCGGACGGCGCCGAGGCTGAGGAAGCCGCCGCAGGCGGCGAGAGCTCCGAGTAGCAACTGCGGTTCTCGCGCGGCGGCTCGGTCGTGGATTGGCTCGTCGTCGGGCTCGGCAATCCCGGCCGCGAATACGACGGGACACGTCACAACGTTGGCTTCGCTGTGACCGAGCGGCTGGCGGAGCGCTGGGAGATCACCCGCTCACGCGATCGCTACCGCGGACGGCTGCGTGAAGGGCGCGCCGGCCTGGGCGGTCCGCGCGTCGCCCTGCTCGAGCCGCAGACCTACATGAACGAAGCGGGTCGCTCGGTTGGTCCGGCTCGCGGCGCCTACCGCCTGCCGCTCGAGCGTGTGCTCGTGGTGCACGATGAGATCGACCTGCCGTTTGGTGAGATCCGCTCACGTGTCGGCGGTGGTCTAGCGGGTCACAACGGCCTCAAATCGCTGCGCGCGGAGCTCGGGGGCGGCGATTTTGCCCGCGTGCGAGTCGGCGTCGGACGCCCACCTTCGAGTGACCCGGAGGTCGTCGCCGACTACGTCCTCTCGCGCTTCCGCGAGCCGCAGACTGAGGTCGACGCTCTCGTCGATCGCGCCTGCGACGCGGTCGCCGCCGTAGTGTTGGAACGTTGAGCATGCTCGCACCGTTGCTCGATCACCTCGCCGAGAGCGAGGAGGCGCTCGCGCTCGCCCGTGACGGTGGCGACGCGTTCTGCTCCTCGGCACTGCGCCCCTTCGTAGTCGCCGCAATCCTCGCTCAGTCAGCGCAGCGCCCGGGCATCGTCGTCGCTCCAGACGACCGTGCCGCGCACGAGCTGGCAGGCGACCTCGGCAGTTGGCTGGCTCCAAGACAAGTCCGCTTCTACCCGTCGCGCGGAGTTACATACGAGTCCCACTTAGCGCCACCGCCGCACCTCGTCGGCCTCAGAATCGCCGCGCTCGATGCGCTGCTCGAGGCGGACGGCTCCGCCGCGGCGCCGATTCTGGTCGTTTCGGCGCCAGCGCTCTCCGAGAAGGTGCCGGACCCGTCACTGCGCCCGCGCTCCTTCACGATCGCCGTCGGCGATCTGCTCGACCTCGATGAGTGCGCGCAGACGCTCGCAGACATGGGCTATGAACGCGTCGGCCAGGTTGAGGACCGCGGTCAGTTCGCGGTGCGCGGCGGCGTGCTGGACGTCTTTGGGGCGACAGCTGAGCGTGCGATTCGCGTGGAGCTGTTCGACATCGAGATCGAGTCGCTCCGCAGCTTTTCGACTTTTACGCAGCGATCACTCGAGAGCATCAAGCGCGTCGAGATCGCACCCGCCGCGGAGCTCGCACTCGAGCACAGGCCGCTCCTGCCAGCCGAGACCGACGACGGCGAGCGCCCTGACATCGCCGAGCTCCTGCCCGTCGACCGCTTCCAGCCGCTGCTCGAGCTTGCTGGCCCCGCGGCCGTCCTGATCGTTTGCGCGAGCGAGGAGATCTCGCCGACGCTGCACGACCATTGGGCCGACGTCTGCGCGGCCTTCCACGATGACGACGCCCACCAGCTCTATGTGCCGCCGGTAGAGCCCGAGCGCGTGCTGGCCGAGCGAGCCCTCGTTCGACTCTCCTCGCTCGCGGGCAGCGCTCCGATCGAGCTGCATGCACAGGCCAGCCTGCCCGTGGCGCGAACGCTCGCGGAGGCCGAGGCGGCGCTCGAGCGTCAGCTGCGTTCCGGCTACCGGACGGTGGTCACTTGGGCGCGGCGCGGCGACGGTGAGCGCGCGGCCCTCAACCTCACGAGGCTCAAGGCTCGCTGGATCGAGCAGAGCCCAGCCGGCGACGAGCTCACGTTTGCCCAAGCGACGCTGCATGAGGGGTTTGTCGCACCGTCGCTACGCCTCGCGGTGATCCCAGACCACCGCCTCTACCAGCGTCGACGCCAAGCTGCGCGGCCGCAAACCGTACGCCGCGGTGCGCTGCGGTCATTCGCCGACCTTCGCGCTGGCGACTATGTCGTGCACGAGGATCACGGCGTAGCTCGCTTCGCCGGATTCGACACACGCACCGTCGCCGGCGTCACGCGCGACTACCTGCTGCTCGAATACCAGGGTGACGACCGGGTCTACGCGCCGACCGACCAGTTCGCCAAGATCTCGCGCTACGTCGGAGCCGGCGCGGGCGAGCCGACGCTGTCGAAGCTCGGTGGCACGCGCTGGGACACGCTCAAGTCTCGCGCCCGTCGCGCTGCGCAAGACCTCGCCGGTGAGCTGCTCTCGCTGTATGTCGAGCGCCGCCGGCGAGACGGGCACGCGTTCGCAGCTGACGGCGACTGGCAGCGCGAATTCGAGGCTCGCTTCCCGTACGCCGAGACGCCCGACCAGCGCGACGCGATCGACCTCGTGAAAGTTGACATGGAGGCGCCGCGGCCGATGGATCGCCTGATCTGCGGTGACGTTGGCTACGGCAAGACCGAGGTCGCGCTGCGGGCAGCGTTCAAATGTGTCGCCGACGGCAAGCAGGTTCTGATGCTCGTACCAACGACGATTCTCGCCCAGCAGCACTACGGCACGTTCCGCGAACGGCTTGCCGACTACCCGATCACCGTCGAGCACGTCTCGCGATTTCGCAGTGCCGCTGAACAGCGCGACGCGATCGAGCGTTTTCGCGAGGGCCGCGTGGACATCCTGATCGGCACGCACCGTGTGCTGTCGCGCGATGTGCGCGCGAAGGACCTCGGCCTTTTGGTCCTTGACGAGGAGCAGCGCTTCGGCGTCCGCCAGAAGGAGCTGCTGCGCCAGCTCCGATTGCGCGTCGACGTGATAGCGATGTCGGCGACCCCGATTCCCCGCACGCTGCAGATGTCGCTCGCGGGCCTGCGCGACATTTCGGTGATCGAGACGCCACCCGAGGGACGTCGCCCTGTCCGCACCTACGTCGGCGAGTACGACGAGCAGCTCGTCCGTCAGGCGCTCGAGCGCGAGCATGGCCGGGGCGGGCAGGCGTTCTACCTGCACAACCGCGTCGAGACGATCGACGAGGTCGCCTCCGGCCTGCGCGGCCTCTGCCCGCAGCTTCGCTTCGAGGTCGCCCACGGCCAGCTCGAGGAGCAGGAGCTCGAGGCACGGATGATGAGCTTCCTGCGCGGCGACGCCGACGTGCTCGTCTGCACGTCGATCATCGAGTCGGGTATCGACATCCCGCAGGCGAACACGCTGATCGTCGAGCGCTCAGATCATTTCGGCCTCGCCCAGCTCTACCAGATCCGCGGCCGCGTCGGGCGCAGCCGCGAGCGCGCCTACGCCTACCTGCTCTACGACTCGGCGGCTGGCCTGACGGCGGACGCGGCGCAGCGGCTCGCCGCTTTGTCGGACTTCACCGAGCTCGGCGCCGGCTTTCAGATCGCGATGCGCGACCTCGAGCTGCGCGGCGCCGGAAACCTGCTGGGCGACGAGCAGTCGGGCCATGTCGCCGCGCTCGGCTTTGAGCTTTACATGCAAATGCTCGACGAGGCGCTGCGGGACGCCGAGGGTGACGAGCACGCCAGCGACGACTGGGAGCCTGTGCGCTTGGACGTCGACGTCGACGCTTACGTCCCGGCGGAGTACGTCGGCTTCGAGCAGGCGAAGATCGAGGTCCATCGCCGCATCGCCGGCGCGCGCGAGGTGGCGGAACTCGAGCAGCTGCGAGCTGAGCTCACCGATCGTTTCGGCCAGCCGCCGGAGCCTGTCGAGCACCTGCTCGACCTTCAGCGCGCCCGCATCAAGCTTGGAGCGGCCGGGGCCCGCGTGGTGAGCTTCCGCGCCGGGCGACTCGCGATCACACCGATCGAGCTCGACTCGGTGGGCGTGCGCGAGCTGCGCCAGCGGCTCGAAGGCGTCGTCTACGAATCTGGTCGGTCGCAGGTGCTCGTGCGCGTGCCGGAGCCCCCCGAGCTGCGCTTCCCGGCTGTGCTCGCGGCGGCCGACGCCGTGCTTGCGGCAACCACCGCCAGCGGCTGATGGCGGGCGGGCGCGGCCGATCCGCTACGATCCGGCGCTCGTGAGCAGATGGATGCGGACAGCCGTGGCCTCTTGTGCCGCGATCGCCACCGCTGTCGGCGTTGGTGCCTGCGGTTCGGGCGTGCCGGCAAATGCGATTGCTGTTGTCGGCAACGCCAAGGTCACGCAGGCCGAGTTCAACCACTGGATGACGGTGGCGAACAACCAGCCGTTTGTCGGCTCCGGCGAGACGCCGCCGGCGGTACCGGTGCCGCCCAAATACACCGCCTGCATCGCGAGCGAGCGCAAACGCGACCCAGGCGCCGCTCGCAGCAGTTGGAAATCGACCTGTCTGTCGACCTACAACCAGCTGAACCAGGAGATCACGGCGCTGCTGGTCGAGGGAATCTGGTTCCAGGGCGAGGCGCACGACCGCCACGTCAAGGTGACGAAGGCGCAGATCATCGCTGCGTGGAACACCGAGCGCACATCGCAGGCGGAGTTGTCGACGCCAAAGAAGCTCGACACCTTCCTGGCGGAGTCGGGCTACACGCTCAGCGACCTCAAATGGGTCGCAATGCTCAACCTGCTCCAGGAGGGGATCGTCAAGAAGGTCGAGGCCAACGCCAAAGACGTCTCGGCCGCTCGAATAGCCGCTTACTACAAGTCGCACCTCTCTGAGTACAAAGAGCCAGAGCGCCGTGACGTCGACCTCGTGCTGGTCGCCACCCCGGCGAAGGTGGCCAGCGTAAAATCGATGCTTGCCGGCGGCGCGAGCTTCGCCACCGTCGCCAAGCAATACTCGATCGACCCAACGACCAAGAGCAGCGGTGGCGTCGAGGCCGGTGTCGAGCCGGGCGAGGAGACGGCGATCTTCAACACGGCGATCTTCAGTGCAACGGTCGGCGAGCTCGAGTCCACCGCGAAGACGCCGTTCGGTTACTACGTTTTTAAGGTCACGTCATCTACGCCGGCCAGCGTCGAGCCGCTCAGCACGGCGCGTACGGCGATCAAGACGACGCTCGTCACCAATGGCGAGACCGCAGCCCTCGACCAGCTCCGTACGGGCTTCGTCAAGAAGTGGACCGCCCGTACCAAGTGCGCGTCGGCACACCTCGTCGCGAACATGTGTAGCAACGCTCCAGCGAGCTCGTCAACCGGCGCCAGCGGAACTACCGGCGCCACATCAGGCTCAACCGGCGCAACCTGAGCTTCGTGATCGCAGGCAGGCGTCCGTGAGCGCAATCGAGACGATTCATGCGCGCCAGATTTTCGACAGTCGCGGAAATCCGACGGTCGAGGTCGAACTGACTCTGCGTGGCGGCGCTCGTGGCCGCGCCGCGGTTCCATCCGGCGCCTCCACCGGCGAGTTCGAGGCTGTCGAGCTGCGCGACGGCGGCAAGGCGTACGGCGGCAAGGGCGTCTCGCGAGCCGTGTCGAACGTCAACGGCGAGATCGCGGGGGCCCTC
>DATAJI010000050.1:0-4732 GCA_036262195.1 Solirubrobacteraceae bacterium | reverse complement strand
GCGCTACCTCGAGTTCACCGGCCGGCCGCGAGAGCAGGTCGAGCTGGTCGAGGCGTACGCCCACGAGCAGGGCATGTGGCACGACGAGCGCTCGAAGAGCCCGGACTTCAGCGACAAGATCGAGCTCGATCTCGAGGCGATCGTTCCGAGTATCGCCGGCCCAAGGCGTCCGCAGGACCGCGTGCCGCTCAGCGAGTCGCGTGAGCGCTATCACGATGCGCTCGCGACCTACAGCCTCGAGCCCGGGGCCGACGAGCCGAGGGCACGAAATGTCTCCGGCAACGGAGGGACCGCGGTCGCCGAACAACTCGAGGACGGTCATGTCGTGATCGCTGCGATCACGAGCTGTACCAACACCTCGAACCCGAATGTGATGATCGGTGCCGGGCTACTAGCTCGTAACGCCGTCGAGCGGGGACTCAAAGTCAAGCCGTGGGTCAAGACCTCGCTCGCGCCGGGCTCGATGGTCGTCACCGACTACCTCGACCGCGCCGGTCTCACGGGACCATTGGAGGCGCTCGGCTACCACCTCGTCGGCTACGGCTGCACGACCTGCATCGGCAACTCAGGGCCGCTCGACGAGTCGATTTCGCGCGAGATCGAGCAGCGTGACCTGACCGTCGCGGCCGTGCTTTCCGGGAATCGCAACTTCGAGGGCCGGATCAATCCCGACACGAAGATGAACTACCTGGCCTCACCGCCCCTGGTCGTCGCCTACGCGCTAGCCGGCACGATGGACATCGACCTGACGCGCGATCCGCTTGGTGAGGGAGCTGACGGCGAGCCGGTTTACCTGCGCGACATCTGGCCGAGCAGCCAGGAGATCGCCGAGACCGTCGAGTCGGCGCTGCAGTCGGACATGTTTCGACGTCGCTACTCCGAGGTCTACGAGGGCGACGATCATTGGCGCTCGCTGGAGGTTCCAAGCGGCGATCGCTTCGCCTGGGACGGCGAGTCGACCTATGTGCGCCGGCCGCCATTCTTCGAGAGCCTCTCGCCGGATCCCGATCCGCCGCGCGACATCATCGGCGCCCGTGCGCTCGCCCTGCTCGGCGATTCGGTCACGACCGACCACATCTCGCCGGCGGGCTCGATCAAGCGCGACAGCCCCGCCGGCCGCTACCTGCAGGAACACGGCGTGGAGGTCGCGGACTTCAACTCCTATGGCGCGCGCCGCGGCAACCACGAGGTGCTGCTCAGAGGCACGTTCGCGAACATCCGCCTGCGCAACCGCCTTGCCGCGGATCGGCTGGGAGCGCTGCCGGAGGGTGGCTACACCTATCACCTGCCCGACGGCGAGCGGACGACGATCTACGACGCCGCGATGCGCTACGCCGACGAGGCGGTGCCGCTGATCGTGCTCGGCGGCAAGGAGTACGGATCCGGCTCGTCGCGAGACTGGGCGGCGAAGGGCTCGCGGCTACTCGGCGTGCGGGCCGTGATCGCCGAGAGCTTCGAGCGAATCCATCGCTCCAACCTGGTCGGGATGGGCGTGCTGCCACTGCAGTTCGCCGACGGCGACAGCGTCGCTTCGCTTGGCCTAACCGGCGAGGAGACGTTTTCAGTCGACGGTTTTGCCGATCCGCTTGCAGCTGGCGAGTTGCCCCAACATGCGAGCGTCACCGCCGACGGGAAGACCTTCGTGACACGGGTGCGGATCGACACGCCGATGGAGGTTTCCTACTACTGCCATGGCGGGATCCTCCAATACGTGCTCCGCCAGCTGCTGCTCGCAGGCTAGCTACGCGTCGACGGCTTGGGCGCCGAGCACCGCCTCGAGGTCGATGCGGCTTTCGCTGGCATCGGCTCCGTCGCGTTCTGACCCGAGCTCGCGCGCGACCTCGAATGGCTCGACGAAGCGCGACTGGCCGTAGCGGCTCCAGTAGCGGCTCGTCGCACGCAGGACCTCAGCGTCGAGGTGGCGGCGCTGGCGAACGTGCGTGGTGTAGGCACGGATCACGGCTAGCTTGCGGTCCATGAACTCGTCGACGGCGACGAAGCGGCTCGGCTGGAATTCGACGGTGCCCGATGAGCTTTCAAAGCAGTAGATCCGCTGCACCTCGGTGGCTGCGGCAAGCGTCGCCTGGTGGACGCTACGGTGGTCCTGGTTGAAGTCGTGGTCGCTGTGCGTGTAGATCGTGTCAGGCCTGACCTCGTCGAGTACCCGCGCAATCTCGCTGATGATCGCGTCGGGTTCCCCGACGGTATCGCCGCCGACGTTGACGTGGATCAGGCGCACCGCCATCAACTCCGCGGCGCGTGCCGCCTCGCGCGCTCGCTCTGCCGGCAGCCCGCCGGCTTCGCCGCCGGTGAGAACGAGCACCGTCACCTCGTGGCCCTGGGCGACGTGTCCTAGCAGCGTGCCGCCACAGCCGACCTCGATGTCGTCAGGATGCGCGCCGATCGCCAGCACCGCAGAGCTGTTCTCCGCCTTGCGACGGGCGCTCAATTGCGCGAGCTCGTTGATCTTCTCGATCAGCGTCGGGCGGTCGACCGGCTTGGTTAGGAAGTCATCGGCTCCGACGCGGATCGCCTCGACCGCGTTGTCGAAGCTGCGATGCCCGGTCAGGATCAGTGTCGCCACGTGCGGCTGAGCGGCCTTGATCTTCATCACGAGCTCGAGCCCGCTCATCCCGGGCAGCTCGATGTCGGTGATGATTAGGTCCCAGTCCTTCTCACCGGCGGCCGCCAGGGCTGCCTCCGCAGTCGGCGTCCAGCGCACGAGCGCACGCTCACGCATGACCTCGGCCGTCACGGCGGCAAAGATCGCATCGTCCTCGACGAGCAGGATACGCAGACGTTGCGGCGTGCTCATGGCTGGACCTGGACGTATGTCCGAGTCGTCATTTGCCGCCCGATTGCCGTTCTATTGTCATGGCCATGATCCCGGCGAAGCCTCGCCCGACCACACGTGCCGCCGCGCCGAGGGCTGGTGCGCGAACGAAGCAGGCGCTCCGAATCGCACCGAAGGATGCGGCGACCGCTGAACCGGAGCGCGTGACCGACTCGGTAGCCGTGACGCCCGGACCGTCCGCCGAGCTCGCCGACGCGATGCTCGCTGCCATGGACGAGGGGGTCATCGTCTTCGACCGCGCCGTTCGCCCGATCTACTGCAACCAGCGTTACGTCGAGATCACCGGTCTGACGCTGGAGGACCGGCTGAAGCTGCCGGCTGAGCAGATCGCCGAGCGCCTGGTCCGACACGACGGGTCCCCCGAGACGGTAGAGAACCTCCCCTCGCGGATCGTGCTCGAAACCGGCGAGAGCCGCCTCGTCACGCAAGGCGTCTACAAGCCAAATGGCGATCTCCGTTGGGTTGAGGTCAACGCCGCGCCGATCTACCGCCCGGGTGGCAACGAGATGTTCGGTTGCTGCCTTGTGATGCGGGACGTCACCGACCAGCGCAGCGCCGTCGAGGCGCTCAAGGCCAGCGAGGAGATGAAGAGCGCGGTCATGGCAGCCAGCGTCGACGCGATCCTGACTATCGACGGCGAGGGAAGGATCGTTGACCTGAATCGTGCAGCCGAGCGCCTCTACAAGACGACCGGCGCCGCCGTCGGCGACAACCTCGAGAGTTTCATTCCGTGGCGCGACAGGAGCGCCTGGGAGCAGATCCTCGACCGGCTGCGCAGCGACCCAAAGCACTTCAGCGGACGGCGACTCACCGGTACCGGTCAGCGCAGCGATGGCAGCGAGTTCCCGCTCGAGGCAACGGTCGACGCGCTTGATGCCAGCGGCCATCAGCTGTTCGTGGCGTTTATTCGCGACGTGACCGAGCGCCGCGCGGCCGAACGCAGGCTCGCTGACGCCCGCGACGCCGCGCTGCGAGCGTCGGTCGTGAAATCCGAGTTCTTGGCGACGATGAGCCATGAGATACGCACCCCTATGAACGGGGTCATCGGCAGCCTCGATCTCATACTTGATTCTGACCTCGCCGATGATCTCCGTGAGCTTGCAACGATTGCACGCACCTCCGCGCACGATCTGCTGGCGATCATCGATGACATCCTCGACCTCTCGAAGATCGAGGCGGACAAACTCGACAGCCAGGCGATCGAGTTCGACCTGGCGGCGATCGTCGAGGGCGTCACCGACATCGTCGCCGTGCCGGCCCGCCGCAAGCGGCTCTCACTTTCGTGTTTCGTCGATCCCGCTGCCCCTGAGGCTGTCTACGGCGACGCCCGGCTACTGCGTCAAGTGCTCGTGAACCTGGTCGGCAATGCGGTCAAGTTCACGGACGCGGGCGAAGTCGCGCTTCGCGCCGAGGTCGAGTCCTCGCACGAGGGGCGCGTGCTGATCCACTTCGCGGTCAGCGACAGCGGCATCGGCGTAGCGCCCGACTCGCTTGAGAAGCTGTTCGAGCCCTTTACCCAGGTCGACGGCAGCTCCACCCGCGCGCACGGCGGGACCGGGCTCGGGCTTGCGATCTCCTCGCGCCTCGTGGGCCTGATGGGCGGACAGCTCGAGGTCGAGTCGACGCTTGGCAGCGGTTCGACCTTTTCATTCACGGTGCCTTTCGAGGTGCCGGAGCGCGCTGCCGTTCGCCCCGATCCTGCCGGCGCCCCGCGGCGAGCCCTCCGCGTGCTCGTCGTCGAGTCGACCCCGAGCGCCGCCGATGTGGTCGAGCGCTATCTGCGCGCCTGGGGACTCGTCACCGCGACGACTGCGGCACCCGACGAGGCGGTCAGGCTCTTCAAGGCTGCCCGCGACATGCATCCATTCGACGTCGCCG
>DATAJI010000049.1:0-1684 GCA_036262195.1 Solirubrobacteraceae bacterium | reverse complement strand
GCTCACAAGGTCGCCTTCCTGGGGGACGACGTAAGCGATCACCATGGGGCGAGCTGGCTGAAGCAGTTCCCGCTCAGCTTCCCCAGCTATTCCGACCCGGACACCTCGATCGCCAGGCTGCTTGGTCCGCTCAGCGACGTCGCGCCGGTCACCTACTTCTACAACCGGCAGGGCAGGGAGGTCTACCCTCACGCCGGCCCCTACCTGTCGGTCGCGTCGCTCGAGCACGACATCCGTCTCTACCTCGGTGCCTGAGCTCCGTGTAGACCCGCTGAGCGGCCTGCGCACGATCATTGCGCCCGACCGCTCGGAGCGGCCGATCGAGCTCGTGGAGCCGCGCTGGGACACCCCCGGCACGGACCCGTTTGCCACGGGGAACGAAAGCCAGACCCCGCCCGAGCTCTACGCGCTCACCAGCACCGACGGAGCGTGGCGAGTTCGTGTGTTCGAGAACCTCTACCCCGCCCTCGACGCCGAACCGGGCGAGCCGGTGGCCGAAGCGAAGCCGGACCTCTACACGCGCCTTCCGGCGAGCGGCGCCCACGAGGTGATCGTCAACTCCAGTCGTGCCGTGGCGTCGCTGTCCGAGCTCACCGTCGAGGAGCTTGGCGCCGCGGTCGAGGTCTGGCGGTTGCGGATGCGCGCTCACCCGGACGCCGCCTGTCTACACCTGAGCGTCAACGAGGGTCACGGGGGCGGCGCCTCAATCGCGCACACGCACGCGCAGCTCTATGCGCTCGACTTCGTGCCGGCGCTGATCGCGCGCGAGCGGGAGCGCTCCGGTGCCTACGCGACGCGGTCGATGGGTGGCAGCCTGCTCGGCGACCTGGTGCAGGAGGAGGTACGCGGCCGCGAGCGCATCGTGGCGATCGATGATGAGGCGGTACTGCTCGCGCCTTTCGCGTCCTGGCTCCCCTACCAGATGCTGCTGGCGCCGCGGCGGCCGCGACCGCGCTTCGAGGACGAGGGGCCGGCCGGCGTCGGCCTGCTCCACGACGCGCTGAGCCGGCTCGCACGACTGCTCGGCGGCAGCCCGCCGCTGAACCTCTGGGTCCGAACCGCCCCGCGCGGCGCCGAGCACTTCTGCTGGCGAATCGACATCCTGCCGCGCCTCGGCGGCCTCGCTGGGCTCGAGTTAGGAACCGGCGTCCACCTCAACAGCGTCGCGCCGGAGCGCGCCGCAAGCGAGCTGCGCGGGGCGTGAAGGCGCTCGTGCAGCGCGTCACACGCGCGCGCGTCAGTGTCGCCGGGGCGGTTGTTGGCGCGATCGGACCTGGGCTGCTGGTGTTTCTCGGCGTCACGCACAGCGATGACGCCGGCTGCGCAGAGCGGCTCGCGGCGAAGGTCCAGGCGCTGCGGATCTTCGCCGACGCCGACGGCAAGATGAACGAGCCGCTCGGCGATCGCGAGGTCTGCTGCGTCAGCCAGTTCACGCTCTACGGCGATACCCACCGGGGAACACGACCGAGCTTTGGGGCGGCCGCCGAGCCCGACCTGGCCCGCGCCCTCTATGAGCATTTCTGTGACGAGCTCGGCGCGCTGCGCGGACAATTCGGCGCGATGATGCAGGTCGAGCTCGTCAACGACGGACCGGTGACACTGCTGCTTGAAGTGCACGCGTCCGGCGGCGGGTAACCTGCTCAGACCATGGCCGGCAGCGTTCACGGGGAGCTTCGCGGCGGAA
>DATAJI010000048.1:0-2603 GCA_036262195.1 Solirubrobacteraceae bacterium | reverse complement strand
AGACCTCCTGACATAGCCGAATTCCAGGACTGAAATCACTGGCCTTTCGGCTGCCCACGGCTGTGCGAGGTGCGGACCAATACGTGTCCGGTTTTTCCGATCTCACGGCGCATCCCCCTGAAACAACGAGGTTTTACGGCGGCCCTTGCGGACCCAAACTTGTCCGCTCTAGCTCGGGGCATGAGTACGCAACAAGCCTTGGCGCTGCGGTCTGCGGCGGCGTCGAATACCGTGGTGATCAATGCGCGCTGCAGCTTGCGGATCGAAGGGGATCAGCGCGTGATCGTCGTGGGTGGACTGCCGGTGCATCACTATCGCGCCGAGGATGCGGTCGCCGAGGCCTATGCGATGGTGTTCCTGGTGGAGTCGGGGTTCGCCCAGCAAACGGACGTGGCGCGGGCGTTTGACCGATCGGTGCGCACCGTGCGGCGGCACCAAGCGCGCTATGTGCAGGGCGGGATGGCGGCGCTCGGTCGCGAGGAAGGCTGGCGTCGCGGTCGGCGACGGATCTCCGGGCAACGTCTGCGCAGCATCGAGCTGCTGAAAAGCCAGGGGATGAGCAACCGGGCGGTCGCGCACCGGCTGGGGGTGAGCGAGAAGGCGATTCGCAAGCTGGTCGGACCTTCGACGCCGGCCGAGAGCGCGCAGCTTGCGTTCGCCGGGATGACGACCGCAGCGGCGGGGGCGCCGCCGGCGGCTGGCGTGCCGTCTGCAAAGTCGAGCGGCGATGACGCGGATCGCACCACGCCATCGGCGAAGGAACTCGCAGACGACGATCCGATCACCGCGCCTGCGGACGATGGCGAGCCGGTGCCGATGAGCCTCGACCGCGACGCGAGCGATCGCAGCTTCGATCGGCAACTCGCCCATCTGGGGTTGCTCGATGATGCCGCGCCGCTCTTCCGCGAGGGGTCTTCAGTTCCCGGTGTCGGCGTTCTGATCGCGCTGCCGTGTTTGGTCGAGAGCGGGCTGTTTCGGATCAGCCGCAAGCTCTACGGTGAGATCGGTCCGGCCTTCTATGGCCTGCGCACGACCTTGCTGACGCTCCTGCTCATGGCGCTGCTACGCATCAAGCGGCCCGAGCATCTCAAGGAACGAGACCCGGCCGCGTTCGGCAGGCTCCTCGGGCTCGACCGAGCGCCGGAGGTGAAGACGCTGCGGCGCCGGCTCACCCGGCTGGCGGCACACCATTGCGCCGAGCAGCTGGGCGCCGAGCTTGCTCGTCTGCGTGTCGATCAGCGCGGCCATCTCATGGGGTTCTTGTACGTCGACGGCCATGTGCGCGCCTATCACGGCCAACGTGCCATCGCATCGAAGGCTTACGTGGCGCGCCGCCATCTGGCGATGCCCGCCAGCACCGACTACTGGATCAACGACCGCTCCGGCGACCCGTTGCTGGTGGTGACCGGGGAGGTCGACGCGGCGTTGACGAAGGCCTTGCCCCGGCTGCTGCGCGAGGTGCGCAACCTGGTCGGCGAGCGACGGGTCACCATCGTCTTCGACCGCGGCGGCTGGAGCCCGAAGCTGTTCGCCACGATGATAAAGGAGGGCTTCGACTTGCTGACCTATCGCAAGGGCCGGTGCCGTCGCATCAATGAGCGGCGGTTCATCGCCCGTCACGCCGAGCTCGACGGATGCCGGGTGGACTATCTTCTGCACGACCAGCCCGTGCGCTTCCTCAAAGGCAAGCTGCGCCTACGGCAAGTCACGCGCTTGTGCGACGACGGCCATCAGACGCAGGTAATCACCAGTCGATGGGACCTGCGCGACATCGAGGTCGCCTACCGCATGTTCGAGCGCTGGCGACAGGAGAACTTCTTCAAGTACATGCGGGAAGAGTTCCTGCTCGATGCACTCGTCGATTACCGGATCGAGCCGGAGGACCCGACCCGCTCCATCCCCAATCCCGAGCGCCGTGCTTTGGATAAGGAGGTCCGTGCGGCGCGCGCCGATCTCGCCAAGCTCGAACGCGAATACGGTGCCGCCGCCGCGGACAACGCCGAGCAGCACCGGCCGACCATGCGGGGCTTCAAGATCGCTCATGGCACGCTCGGCAAACGGCTGCGCACGGCCCGCGCTCGCGTCGCCCGGCTCTTCGAGCAGCGCCGCGATGTTGCTAAGCGCGTCGAGGTCCGAGACCTCAGCGAGCGGGCCGTGGTCAAGCTCGCCACCGAGCGCAAGCACCTGACCGACATCATCAAGATGGTCGCCTATCAGGCCGAGAGCGATCTGGTAACGCTACTGCGACCTCACTACGCCCGTGCCGATCAAGAGGGGCGAACCCTGCTCCATGAGCTGTTCGCCGCGACAGGCGACATCCGCATCTCCGATAGCGAGTTGCATATCACCTTGGCTCCGCTCAGCTCGCCACATCGAACCCACGCCGCCCAGGCCCTCTGTGAGATGCTCGACCAAACCGCGACAATCTTCCCCGGCTCGCGCCTGCGGATTCGCTTCTCGGTGCGTCAGCCACCCCGTATCGGGCTCGCCTTCCCCGGCTCGCCGGTCGAGCGCAGCACCGCCACGGTTGTTCCGCCGGCTCCCTGACCGACGCCGAAACCGGACATTTTGCGCTACGCTATGTCAGGAGGTCTGAATTTAGT
>DATAJI010000047.1:0-2574 GCA_036262195.1 Solirubrobacteraceae bacterium | reverse complement strand
CGTCTGCCACGAGGCCGGTACGTAGTGGACGCTGGTGTGCGCCGCGATCCCGACCGGACGATGACCGGTCTGGAGCAGCGTCCAGAACTCCTGGCCCGTCAAATCGCTCGTGAATGGCCGCCCCGACGGTGCCCGGTGGAGCTGGCCGCCGCGGTGCTTCACGGCCGTGCCGACGGCGATGAACTCCGCCATGTTCTCGCCCCATTCGTAGCGTCCGATGTCGAGCCGCACGCCGACCACACCGTCCGCGCCAAGCTGCTCGGCTTCCTCCTCCATCCGCGTCATCGCGAGCTCACGCGCCTCGTACATCGCCTGCGAGAGCACCGTCAGCTCCTGGTTCTGGCGGTAGCTCGCCAGCTGAATGCCGATGTGGTAGATGCTCGATCCGATCACGAGGCCGAGCGGCTGGAACCCGGCCTGGCGCACGAGCAGGAACTCGTTCACCGACAGGTCACTGGTGAACAGTCCGGCGCGGTTCTGCTCGAGCCGCGCGCGGCCCGCCTGGGGGAGGCCTTCGGTGCTGGTTGGGTCGTAGGCCATCAGGCTGTTTCCTTTCGGGTGGCTGCGATTCGATCGAAGATCGGGGTCAAATGAACCAAGGGCCGACGCGTCACAGCGATAGGACGCTGAGCGCGCCGGGAAGCTCGTCGGTTGCCAGGGACGGGTCCTCGCGGACCACGGTCCCGAGCACGTCGAACGTGACGATCATGTCGTCGCGTTCGTAGCCGGGGCCGGCGACGCGATAACCGCGCGAGCGCTGGGCGAGCTTGACGCCGACGACGCCGTCGCCGCCGACTCCTCGCGCGGCGGCCTGGAGGTAGCCCATCGCGGTCTCACGGGCGTCATAGACGCCGCGCGTGAAGTCGCCGAGCTCCTGGTTCGTCCACGACGATGAGCCGGCGAACATGCCGCCGCGCTGCGTCATCTGCGTCTGCCACGAGGCCGGTACGTAGTGGACGCTGGTGTGCGCCGCGATCCCGACCGGTCGCAACCCGGCGGCGCAGAGCTTCCAGAACTCCTGCCCGGAGAGGTCTGTCAGCACCGGGCCCTCGCCCGAGCGCAGCTTCTCCGGCAAGCGCACCGCGGTGCCGACCGCGATGAACTCGACCGCGCCCGGCGCCCAGTCGTGCGCGCCCTGCGTGATCCGCACGCCGACGACGGCGTCGGCCCCGGCGGTCTGCGTCTCCTCGAGCAAGCGGCCGAGCGCGAGCCGGCGACTCTCGTTGTAGGCGTCTGAGAGCACGCGCACCTCGCCGGGCTGGAAGTAGTAGCCGGTCTGCCAGCCGGTGTGGTAGATCGAGGAGCCCATCACGAGCGTCACGGGCCGGATTCCCAGCCGCGCGAGCAGCGCGAACTCGTTGACGGCGAGGTCGCTGCCGTACGGGCCGGCGGCGCCTGACTCAGCCAGGGCTGCGAGGCGCTCGCTCGCCGGGAGGGGAATCCCACCGGCTTCGATCCGCCGTAGCGACTCGGCTGCGCGCTCCAGCGCGACAGGATCGGCCGCTGGCGCCCGACCGCGAAACAGCGGGCTCACCGGATCAGCGCCTCGAGCGCGATCCGGGACTGCTCACCGACCGCCGCGGTCTGCGCCACGGCTGCGACGACGTCGGCGATCCAGGCCGTGAGCAGGCACTGCTCACGTTTCAGCGTGATGCCGCGGACAACCGCGTGGCGCGTGCAGTCAAAGCCGGTGCCGCTGCGCTGGAGCTCGAAGCGCGTGTCGCCGAGCGCGAGTGCGATCGTCTCGATCTCGCTCTGCTTGGAGCGGAACCCGCCAATCCGCCGCCGCTTCACCGACACCATGCCGGGGAGCGCCTCTTCGAGGCGCACGGCAAGCGCCGCGACAAGCGCCTCGATATCGACGCTGTCGGCGCGCAGCTCAGCTGCGGCGAGATCCAGCGCCTCGACCTGCTCGAGTTCCGCGTCGCCACTCACCGCGCCGGGGATGCGTCGGATCGTCTGAGCGCGGATCGCGGTGATCGAGGCTGCATCCCTGTTCAGGGTACGCGCTCGGCGGCTCGCGCGTCCGTGCGGGACCTACGGGGTGGAGGGCCACGGTCGGGCTACGCCACCTTCGTAAAAGCTGGATGAGAATCCTCATACCTTTCTTCCGATCGTCATCTCGGCGAGATAGAACACCGCCGATGAGGGTGAGGCTCCTAGCGGTGCTGGCGACGTTTGCCGCCCTGATCGCGCTTGTCGCCGTCTACGTCGTCTACTTTCTCGAGTCCTCGCCGCCAGCCGTCTCGGCCGTCATCAACAGCGACGGCAGCGCCAATCTGACGCTCCAGGTAGTCGGCTCCTACGGGCAGCACCCATTCCCCGACTGGGTCAGCTACCTGGTCAAGAACCAGAGCGGCAAGTGGATCCACTCGACGATCTGGAAGCTCCCGCCGCACACCCTGATCCATGTGACCGTCACCCAGTACGACAGCCAGACGGGGCTGCGCAACAACTTCCTCGGCCAGATCCGCGGCACCGTCGGTGGCGTAGCGAGCTACACCACCACCGGTCAGACCGGCAAGGGCAGCGGCCTTCCCGCCTACAACAACACTTCGCTAAGCGTCCTGCAGC
>DATAJI010000046.1:0-1778 GCA_036262195.1 Solirubrobacteraceae bacterium | reverse complement strand
GGAATTAACCCGGACGAGGTCTACGGCAAGTACTTCGGGATCGCACCGACCCCGACCGAGTCCGCGAGCCAGAAGGCCCGCGCGCCGCTCGGTGGCGAGGACTGGCAACTGAGCAAGAGTGGCAGCAAGGCCGAGCAGCAGCTGGCGTGGGAGTACGTCAAGGGCACGCAGTCGCCGAGCGAGGAACTGAACCTAGCGAACCAGTTCGGCTACCTTCCGGCGCGGATCTCCGTCGCCAAGGAGTTCGTGAAGGCGGCCGGGCCTGAGTGGAACGCCTACGCGACGACGATCCTGTATGCGCATCCGCGCACGCTCGGTCTCGGCACGAAGTACAACACGATCTCGACGGCAGTCTGGGATGCGATCTCAGCTGTTTCGGCGAATCCGAGCAGTGGTGAAGTGACGAGTGCGTTGTCCACCGCCCAGGCGGCGATCAGCGCTGCTCTTCACTAGTACGCAGTTCGGCGCAGGTAGTTAGCGTCACGACGCAACGGGCCCGGTACCGCGGCTTTTCCCAGCAGATCTGGGTAGCGGTGCCGGGCCGGTCGTCTCTGGCGGACGAGCACCTAACCCTAATACGACTGCCATGCGGCTACCGGGAATGAGGCGGCACGTGAGGATGCTCAGGGGCTGCCCGACCACGGTATGTACCGGCCGGCGATCGTCTCCCAGTCACATGCACTCAACCCGCACCTCGTCGATGCGCCACCTGCCAAAGGACAAGCGCGTGCGGCGTGTGCGCGAGGCAGCGGCGCTCCCCGGGGGCTGGCGAAGCTGGCGGCCAAGCAGCGGCCCCGTCGGCCGACGTCAAGGTCGCCCACGACGAGCCGCTGCCGGGCGATCAGCATTGCGAGCTGGCCGGCACGATCGATGCCGGCGGCGGTCGTGTGCGCGTTGCCCGGCGCGCGGGGTGGCAAGCGGGGGGCGGCCCGCGCTGGCGGTAGCCGTCGAGCGGCTGCACTGTCGACCCGCAGAACGGCGCGGCCCTGATCGTCGGGGACGGAATCGCAGATGCAGCCCAACGCCGCGTGCGGCGCGGAGTGCGAGCCGACATGCTAGCCGCGCGTGTGGGGCGCGCATGTGATGGTGACCGCGCACCGACCTGGATCCGGCGGGCCGCCGCCTCCGCCGACGCTGAAAGACATCGCCGCCGCCGCCGGCGTCGCCCAAAGCACCGTCTCGCGCGTGCTCAACGACGCCCCCGTCCGGATCGAGGTGACCGAGGCGACGCGCCGGCGGGTACGCACCGTCGCGGCGGAGCTCGGCTACCAGCCTCACCCGTTCGCGCGAGCGCTGCGCGGCGCACCGACAATGCTGCTTGGTGCAGTCGTACGCGACATCGCCGACCCATTCTTCGCCGGTGCCCTGGACGCGCTGTCGATCGAGGCCGCGAAGTGCGGCTACTCGGTGTTGCTCGGTCACGCTCGGGCAGCCCGCGACGAGGCGGTCGCGCTAACCGCGGTGCTCAAGGCGCGCCACTGCGACGCAATGGTCCTGCTCGGCGACCTCGGTGACGATCCGCGCTTCCTCGAGGACCTGCGCAAGATCCACGTCCGGGTGGTCGCCCTCTGGCACGGTGCCGCACCGCAGGCCGAGGGCTTCGCGAGCGTTGGCGTCGACAACCGCTTTGGCGTGCGTGCAGCGGTCGCGCACCTCGCTGCGCTCGGGCATCGGCGGATCGCGTTCGTCGGCCCTGACGCTCACGGCGATATCCGCGAGCGTCAGGCCACTTACGAGAAGTACCTAAGCGGGGTCGGGATCGCTACGCAGCCCGGGTA
>DATAJI010000045.1:0-2035 GCA_036262195.1 Solirubrobacteraceae bacterium | reverse complement strand
GGGTCCTCCCAGCGCTCGGCCAGCGGGTGCCAGCGCGTCAGCGTGAACGTCGCCTCGAGCTGCTCCTGCGTGGCCAGCTCGCGCAGCGTCTGTGCGGCAGCCTCGGCGTCCTCGCGCGTCGCTGCGTAGGCGAAGACGAGGTTGTCGTCGTGGGTCAACGCCGCCCGGTTGTGCAGCTCGCGGCGGGCGTGCGAGTAGAGCTCCTTCGCGCCGGCCGCGCCGTGCAGCTTCTCGGCGGCACCGCCGTCGGCCAGCTCGACCTCCACGCGCCAGTCTTCGTCAGCCATCGCGGCGCCATCATTGCAGGAAGGCCCGGGAATCCGTGTTCCTCTATCATCGGTGTCTGCGCCGCGCGTATCCGCGTGGCGATTTTTGTGTGATGAAGACCTACGTTGCAAAGCCCAGCGATCGCCAGCGTGACTGGTACGTGGTCGACGCCGCCGGCAAGACGCTCGGCCGCCTCTCGACGCAGATCGCCGACACGCTGCGCGGCAAGCGCAAGCCGACCTACACGCCGCACATCGACACCGGCGACTTCGTCGTCGTCGTGAACGCGCAGAAGATCGCCGTGACCGGCAACAAGCGCGCCGCCAAGCTCTACCACCGCCACTCCGGCTATCCCGGCGGTCTGCACACCCGCACCTTCGAGCAGATGATCGAGCGCCGCCCCGAAGAGATCATCCGCCTGGCGGTCAAGGGCATGATGCCCCGCAACCGCCTGGCCCGCAAGCAGCTCACCAAGCTCAAGGTCTACGCCGGCCCCGATCATCCACACATTGCGCAGAAGCCGGCCGAACTGGAGCTGCGTCCCTAGATGGCACCCGACGATCAAGCCCCGGGCACCGAAGCTGAGCCGACGGACGCTCAGCCGCCCGTAGGGGACGCAGTTGCGGATCAGCCGCCTGAGGTGCCCGACGTGACCGACGACAGCAGCCCCGCTGAAGTCGTCCCTGAGAGTCCTGTAGACGCGGTCGCGAGCAGCGAGCAGCCTCCGCCCGAGTCACCAGCGCAAGAGCAGCCAAGCGAAGAGGCCGCCCCCGGACGGCCGGCGGCCAAGCGAAACGCCGAAGCCGCGCCGCCGCTCCCGCCGGCCGTGCCGGGCATGCATCTCGAGGTTGACATCGTCCCCGAAGGCGTCGACCCGCTCGCCGCCGCGGAGTCGCTCTACTCCTACGGTGACGATGAGCCGGTCGAGGAGCCTTCCGAGACCGAGCTGATCGAGGAGATCGTCGTGGTCGAGCCGATCGAAGCGGTCGCGATCGATCTCGCTGCCGGTGCCAGCTATCACGCGACCGGCAAGCGCAAGACCGCGATCGCGCGAGTCGTACTGCGTCCCGGGACCGGCACCTACACGATCAACGGCCGGACGCTCGAGGCTTTCTTCCCGCGCGAGACGCTCCAGCGCAACATCCGCCAGCCGCTCGAGACCGTCGGCTACGAGGAGCGGATGGATGTGGTCGCGAGGATGAATGGTGGCGGCGTGTCCGCCCAGGCGGGTGCGTTGCGTCACGGAATCTCTCGCGCGCTGCTCGAGGCCGACCCGAACCTGCGCGGCGAGCTCAAGCGGCGCGGCTTCCTGACGCGCGACGCGCGGGCCAAGGAACGCAAGAAGGCTGGCCTGAAGAAGGCGCGCAAGCGTCCGCAGTTCTCCAAGCGCTAACTTCCCTCGCCGGTGGCGGGTGTGATTGCGCGCAGGCTGTTTGGCACCGACGGAGTCCGCGGGGTTGCCGGTAGCGAGATAACGGCGGCTCTGGCGTTGGCGCTCGGACGCGCCGCGGTGCTCCAGAGCGGCTGCGAGTCCCCGCGCGTCCTCGTCATCCGCGACACGCGCGAGAGCGGCGAGATGCTCGAGGCGGCGATCGCCGCGGGTCTGGCCTCGGCCGGCGCCGAGGTTCTGCTCGGCGGTGTGCTGCCGACGCCGGCCGCGTCGCTGCTGATCCGCCGCCACGGGCTCGATCTGGGAGTCGTCCTGTCGGCGTCGCACAACGTTTACAGCGACAACGGCATCAAGCTGTTCGGCGCGGACGGCTTCAAG
>DATAJI010000044.1:0-4460 GCA_036262195.1 Solirubrobacteraceae bacterium | reverse complement strand
GTGCGCTTGCGATCACGCGCCACGGCACTTGCTGCTAGCGCGTCTCCCGATGCGAGGTATGGCGCCGACACCAGCGACAGTACTTCGCCAGCGTGATCCGATCGGGGTCATTGCGCTTGCTCTTGTTGGTCTGATAGTTGCGCCGCTTGCATTCCTCGCAGGCGAGCGTGACAGCGATACGTACGTCTCCGCGGGCCATGAACCTTTTCCAGGGTGGGATTCAGTCTGCTGGCGCCGGGCAAGGAAAAACCCCGCCACGGCGCGAGGGAAACCCAGTGTAGTGGTTCGCCTCGTTCGACGCCGCTGTGAGTGCACCCGATCGGTGTATCGTCCGCCGCAACCGCGCCACACGCAAGCCAGGAGGGGCAGCAATGAGGATTCCCGACGCGCCGATCAAGGTCGAAGTCACCGACGAGACCTTCGCCGGTGTGACGTACCATTTGCGCGGCGTGCTCGTTCCCGAGCTGCAGATCGAGGTCTCGGGACAGGCAGTGATGTTCGAGCATCACACGCTGCTCTGGAAGGAGCACCAGGTCGGTATCGAGCTGCGCAAGCTGCCCGGCGGGATCAAGCGCAAGATCGCCGGCCTCGACTTCTTCATCACGAAGACGGCCGGCAGCGGGCGGATCGCCTTCTCGCGCGACTGGCCCGGCCAGTGCATCCCGCTGCATCTCGCTCATGGCGAGGAGATCAACGTACGCGAGCATCACTTCCTCGCCGCAACCGACAACATCGGCTACAGCTTCGAGCGCGTGCAGGGCGTGCGCAACATGTTGCTCGGCGGCTCGGGGATCTTCATTGACAAGTTCCACGCGAGCGATGGCGACGCCGTCGTCTGGATCTCGGGCCAGGGCAACGTCTTCGAGATCGAGCTCGAAAGCGACGAGCAGCTCGACGTCGAAGCGGGCGGCTGGCTCTACAAGGATCCGAGCGTGACACTGACCTCGCACTCGCTCGGACTCAAGGCCGGCATGTTCGCGGGCGACCACAAGCTGACCTGGAACCGCTTCACCGGCCCGGGGAAGGTCGCGATCCAGACGATGTACATCGAGCCGCTCGAGTCCGAGGCGGGCGGAACGGTCGGCGCGGCCGCGACCGGCGGCGTGGCGGGCGCGGTGATCAGCGGGCTGTTGCGCGGCTGACGCCAGCGAGCGGGCGCTGCCCGGCTCGACGTCCCGCCGCGCTCAGAGGCCGGCGGGATGGCGGATCGCATAGCCGACGAGCGCCGGTTGCGTCGTCAGCCAGCGCGTGCTGTACGGACCGGCGCGACCGGCGGTGTCGAACCAGATGCCGTCGACCCACATGAACGTGTGGCCGTTGGTCGCAAAGACCGTGATGTAGCGGCCGGGACCGGGCTTGCCCCAGGACTCGAGCTGACCCGAGGTCTCGGGCGCCTTGATCAGCCCGCCCGCCGCAAGCGCGTAACTGACGGAGCCCGAGCAGTCGTAGGCGTCGTCGATGAACGATAGGTGGCCGCCCCCGTAGACGTAGGGGAAGTCACGAATCGCGTTGCCGCCGGCGATGACCTCCTGGACCTGCACGGGGAGGCCGGCTGGCGCGATCGCGCTGCCGTCGACCGGATCGACGGTCGCGCGTAGTGCCGGCTCGGACTGCTGAACCGCCTGCTCCTGCTGTAGCTCCTGGATCACCTGCTGGTCGCTCGGTGCGCCGGGGCTGAGGAAGGCTTCGCGCGCGGCTCGCCCCGCGACGTCCGGCGATCGCGCTTTCGCATGGTGGACCGAGCTGGCCGGCAGCGCGTAGCTCTTGCCGGCCAATGGATCTGGCGCCTCGGCGACCAGTCGCGCGACCGCTCGATCACGCGCTCGCGCCGCCGCCTTCCCGGCGCCGCCAGCCGCGAGCAGCACGCCGGCAGCGACCACCGCCACGGCAAGGACAGCGGCAAGGACGTAGAGCAGCGGCAGCCGAGTGTTACTCATACAGGGCGATCACCGCCAGGATGGCATAGATGGCCACGAGCGCCCAGCCCTCAAACGCACGGCCTTCGCCGTCCTCCGTCACCTGCCAGACGGTCACCGCGGTCAGCGCGAGGGCGCCGATGTAGAGCAGCGGCAGGGCGAACGTAAGCCGTGTCGGGAGCGCGAGCGAGACGAGGACGAGCACCGGGAAGAGGAATGCCGCGATCTGCGCAACCGAGCTCAACACGACCGAGATCGCGAGGTCGGAGCTCCCCTTCGCGGCAAGACGGACCCCGACCGCGTTCTCGACGGCGTTGCCGGCGATCGCGACGATCACGAGACCCGCGAAGGCCTGCGAGATGTGGAGCTGGTGGATCGCCGGTCTCAACGCGTCGACGAACCAATCCGAGACGAAGCCGGAGCCAACCCCCGCAGCGATCAGCAGCACGACCGCCGAGGAGAGTCCGAGCCGTGCCAGCGGATCGGACGGCCGGCTTCCACTGCGCACGTGGGGAACCACCCACAGCAGGTAGACGCTCAGCAACAGCGCCGCCGCGATGATCGACACCGTCTCGACGTGATGGCCGGCGGGATCCCCCGCCGCGAGCGAGATGCCGACGAGCACGATGATGAACACGCAGCCGAGGACGAGCGTTCCGGTGTCGCGGGTGATCTTTGCGTCGAAGCGCATCACGCCTCGCGCGTTGCGGGCGAGCGACCCAGCGATCAAGACGAGCCCGAGTACGAGCAGCGCGTTGGCAAACAGCGACCCAACGATCGCGCTCTGGGCGACGACGCGCTCGCCGGCGCGGAGCGCAAAGATCACGACGAGCAGCTCCGGGAGGTTGCCGACGCTTGCTTGGAGCAGTCCGGTCGCCGCCGGGCCGAGGTGCTCGCCGACCTGCTCGGTCGCGAGCGACACGATCCAGGCGAGCCCTGCCAGCGCGAGCGTCGCGATCGTGAAGGCGGCGACCGGAGCCCAACCCGCGTAGTGGGCAACAGCGGCGAGCGCGGCAACGGTGCAGATGACCGCGAGCGCGATGCGTTCGACGACGCTGAGCTGCCTCATCACCCCGGGGCTTCGCGCCTGGAGATCGCAGTCCTCTGGCTGGTGGGTCGACTGGAAACGTTCAACCCGCTACGGCGACGTCTGGATGCCGTGTGGCGGTGTCCTCGGTCGCGGCAAGGCAAGCCCAGCTTTCCCGCTCTCTGCGTCCTTGCCAGCCGGCCCCAGTCACGCGCCGTTCCCGGGCCAACATTTCCGGCCGACCCACTAGTGGCTTTGGAGCACGCGATCGATGAGGCCGTACTCGGCAGCATCCTTGGCACTGTAGAAGCGATCGCGCTCCATGTCGCGGTGCACCTCCTCGGCGGTCTTGCCGGTGTGCTTGGCGTAGATCTCGTCGATCCGCTGGCGCAGGTTGAGGATCTCGCGCGCGTGGATCTCGATGTCGGTCGCCTGGCCCTCGAAGCCGGCTGACGGCTGGTGCATGAGGATCCGGCTGTTGGGGAGCGACGAGCGCTTGCCCGGGGTGCCGCCCGCGAGCAGGAGCGAGGCAGCCGACATCGCGATGCCGACACACATCGTTTGCACGTCGGGCTTGATGAAGTTCATCGTGTCGTAGATCGCGAGCCCCGAGTAGACCGAGCCTCCCGGCGAGTTGATGTAGAGCGCGACGTCCTTGGTGGGGTCGACGGACTCGAGATGCAGCAGCTGGGCGACGA
Source organism: Solirubrobacteraceae bacterium (assembly GCA_036262195.1). Lineage (GTDB taxonomy): Bacteria > Actinomycetota > Thermoleophilia > Solirubrobacterales > Solirubrobacteraceae > Palsa-513. Next base: position 819 of record DATAJI010000044.1, on the reverse strand, counting down.
CGACGTTCGCGACCTGATCATCGATCGGGCTGCCGAGGAAGATGATCCGCTCGTTGAGCAGGCGCGAGTAGATGTCGTACTCGCGCTCGCCGCGGGCGGTGCGCTCGATGACTGTCGGCACGAGGGGCATCTGCTTCTGAACCCTAGCGGTCGGTCTCCGCTGGCCTACCGCCCGAGCCGTGCGGGAGAGATCACTGATTCAGCGATCCCATCGCGCTTGCTTCGTAGCGCTCGCCGGCGGCCGGTCCGATCGCCTCAGCGATCCGCATCGCGGTCTCAGCGCTCAACGTCACCTCAGCGGCGGCGACGTTCTCCTCGAGATAGCGGCGACGCTTGGTGCCAGGGATCGCAAAGACGTCCTCCCCCTGGGCGAGAACCCACGCGAGGGCGAGCTGCGCGGGCGTGACGCCGTGCTCGTCGGCGAGCTCGCGCACCCGCTCGGCGAGCTGGCGGTTGTGCTCGATGTTCTCGGCGGCGAAGCGCGGGTTCCCGCGGCGCCAGTCGTCGCCGTCCAGCTCCTCCGCCGAGCTGAATCGACCCGAGAGGAAGCCGCGTCCGAGCGTCGAGTAGGCGACAAGTGCGATGCCCAGCTCGCGCAGCGTCGGCAGCACCAGCTCCTCGATGTCGCGCGTCCAGAGTGAGTATTCCGACTGCAATGCGCTGATCGGGTGGGTCGCGTGCGCGCGGCGGACCGTCTCGGCCGATGCTTCAGAGAGTCCGATGTAGCGGATCTTGCCGGCATCGACGAGCTCGCCGAGCGCACCGACGGTCTCCTCGATCGGCGTGTTCGGATCGACGCGGTGCTGGTAGTAGAGGTCG
>DATAJI010000043.1:0-2598 GCA_036262195.1 Solirubrobacteraceae bacterium | reverse complement strand
CCGGGACGCCGGCGCGCTCGCAGATCAGCGCGATGTTGTAGGGGTTGGCGATGCCCATGCCACTACCGATCGGCGATCCGAGCGGCATCACCGCCGCGCAGCCGGCGTCCTCCAGGCGCCGGGCGAGGATCGGATCGTCGGTCGTGTACGGCAGTACGACGAAGCCGTCAGCAACCAGCTGCTCGGCTGCCACGAGCAGCTCGGCTGCGTCCGGCAGCAGCGTGCGCTCGTCGCCGATCACCTCGAGCTTGATCCAATCGGTCTGCAGGGCGTCGCGAGCGAGCTGCGCGGTGCGGACCGCGTCGTGAGCGGTGAAGCAGCCGGCCGTGTTCGGCAGCACGCCGACTCCAAGGCCGTCGAGGACGTCGATCAGCGAGCCGCGCGCCGCCGGGTCGACGCGGCGCATCGCCACCGTGACAAGCCCGGTCCCGCTCGCCTCGACCGCGCTCGAGAGCAGCTCTAGGCTCGCGAATCCGCCGCTCCCGAGGATCAGACGCGAGCGCAGCGTGCGGCCGCCGACGCTCAGCTGATCGCTACGGCGGCTGATCGGCTCAGCCTCCTTGTATTGCACCGACCACCTCCACGCGCGTCCCGGGCGCAAGCGCCGCCGAGCGCCACTCCGAGCGGGGCACCACCTCGCCGTCGATCGCGACAGCGACACCGCGCGCCTGCTCACCGAGACCGAGCCGCTCGAGCAGCGCGGCGACCGTCGCGGCGTCCTGCTGCTCATCGCCGTTGACGAAGATCACACGCCGACCTCATCGACGACGCGGCGCCGGGCCTGCGCGGAAGCCGGCGCCGTCGCGCCTTCGAGCGCACGGAGGACGAGCATCGCCGTCAGCGGGGCGAGCAGGATGCCGCTGCGGAAGTGGCCGCAGGCGAGGATCAGGCCGGCCTCGTCGCTCGCGCCGATCAGCGGCAGGTTGTCCGGAGTACCGGGGCGAAGCCCGACGGTGATCTCCTCGATCTCGAGGTCGAGCAGTCCCGGCACGAGCTCCGAGGCGTCCCGGAGCAGGTCGAATATGGGCCGTGCGGTGACGGTCGTGTCGAAGCCGCGCTCCTCGGAGCTAGCACCGAGCACGTAGCTACCGTCGCCGCGCGTGACGACGTAGCCGCCCTCGAAGCGCAACGTTCGATTTAGCAGGCCGGGTCCCTCGCCGTCGCGCAGGCGGATGATCTGGCCCTTGACCGGCCGGACGGGAACGCCGCTGAGAGCTCCGGACCACGCGCCAGCGGCGAGCACGACTTGATCGGCGCTCAGCTCGACGCCGTCGGCGAGAGTCACGCCGCTGACACGCCCGCCTCTGCGCACCAGGCCGGCCACCTCGCTCCACTCGCGCAGCTCGGCTCCGGCGCCGCGGGCGGCAAGGACCAGCGCATCGCAGACCCAGCGGGGGTCGACGCTCGATTCGCCGGGAATCTCGAGCGCCAGACGCAGCGACGGCGCGAGTGCCGGCTCTAGCTCGCGGGCGCGGCTCGCCGTGATCCGTGCGACGGCGAGACCAAGACGCTGACGGTAGGCGAGCTGGCGCTCCAACGCCTCCGCCTCGTCGCGGTCGCGGGCAAGCACGAGCGTCCCGTCAGCGCGCAACCTGGACGGCAGGCCCGAGGCACTCTCGAGCTCGGCGGCGAACAGCGGCCAAGACGCCGCGGAGCTCAGACCGAGGTCGAGGAGCGCGCGTCCGGAATCCCCGAAGTCGGCCTCGGCGACCGGCGCGAGCATCCCCGCAGCTGCGTGCGTTGCGCCGGCGCCAAAACGCTCGCGTTCCAGCAGCGTCACGCCGATCCCGCTCCGCGCGGCGTTCCAGGCGATCGAGAGGCCGATCACCCCACCACCGACGATGATCACCTCACGGCGGTCCATCACATTCCATGCTGGCACACTTTCGTTCGATGCTCACCGCAGCGCTCGCCGCCGCCCGGCTCTATCTGATCGCAGACGCGCGGACGCTGGAGCGCGTGGGGCCGGCCGCGGTCGCGGGCGGCGTCGCCATCGTCCAGTTGCGTGACGGCGGTCGGGACTTGACGAGGCCGAAGGCGCGCGCGCTGCGCGACCGCTTCGGCGAGGCGGGCGCGCTGTTCATCGTCAACGACGACGCCGTCTTAGCCGCCGAGATCGATGCTGACGGCGTCCACGTGGGACAGGACGACATGGCCGTGAACCTCGCCCGCGAGATCGTCGGGCCGGAGCGGCTGATCGGCCTCTCGACGCACTCGAAGGCACAGATCGAGGCCGCCGAGGGAGTCGACTACATCGGCGTCGGACCGGTCTGGGCAACGCCGACGAAGCCAGGCTACGCGCCGGTCGGGCTCGAGCTCGTGCGCTACGCCGCGGCCCACGCCCGCGTGCCGTTCTTCGCGATCGGCGGCATCAACCCGGCCAACGCCGCTGAGGTTTTCGCTTCCGGAGCGCGGCAGATCGCCGTCGTTCGCGCGATCGGCCAGGCCGACGATCCCCGCGCGGCGGCTGCCGCGCTGCTCGAGGCGGCTGCGGTTGTCCGCGCCTAGTCGCCGCAAGACGCGGCCGGCGGTGCAGCCGGCGCCGGCGCCGGCGCCCAGCCGAAGCGAGCTTCGCAACGCGGCTGCGCGCGCAACACT
>DATAJI010000042.1:0-9033 GCA_036262195.1 Solirubrobacteraceae bacterium | reverse complement strand
TGATGATGGTCGCCCCGGCCGACGTCGAGGACTCGATCATCCGGCTCGCGCAGAAGGCGCGCGCCGTCGGCATCCACCTCGTGCTCGCGACGCAGTCGCCGCGCGTGGATGTGATCACCGGACTCATCAAGGCCAACGTTCCGTCCCGCATCGCGTTCGCCGTCTCCTCTCAGACCGATTCGCGCGTGATCCTCGACCAGAATGGCGCCGAGTCGCTGCTGGGCGCCGGCGACATGCTGTTCGCGCCGATCGGGAGCTCGAACGCCCAGCGGATCCAGGGGGCCTACGTCGACGAGGCGCAGGTCGCGGCGCTGACCGATCACTGGCGCCTGCAGGGTGAGCCCGAGCTGCGCGTCGAGCTGCTCGAGGAGGTCGAGCCGGCCGCCGACGAGGGCGCCGATGGCGACGGCTTCGATCCCGACGAGGATCCGCTGCTCGCGCAGGCGATTGAGTTGGTGGTCGAGATGGGCACGGCGTCGACATCGATGCTGCAGCGTCGCCTGAGGCTTGGTTATACGCGCGCGGGTCGCGTTATCGACATGCTCGAGCGGCGCGGGATCATCTCCGGCTATGAGGGCTCCAAGCCGCGCCAGGTGCTGGTCACCGAGGCCGACCTGCCGCGCGTGCTCCTGGCCCTGGAGAATCGCGCGCCGGCAGCGGCGCGCTCGGGCGAGAGTGCCGGGCTCGGCGACGACGATAGCGCGGCCTAGAACGGCTGGCGCAGGCGCTTTGGCCCAGGGGCGCGTGCCGATGGCGACGGTAGGCTTTCCCGAGCGATGACGGATATCGGACCCATGCTCCGCGAGGCGCGGATGCACGCCGGACTCGACATCACCGACGTCGAGGAACGCACGAAGGTCCGCGCCAAGTACCTGCGAGCGCTCGAGAACGAGGAGTGGAGCCTGCTCCCTGGGACGGCGTTCACGAAGGGCTTCCTGCGCTCATACGCGGAGTTGCTCGGCCTCGACGCGCGTCTGCTGATCGACGAGTACAAGCGTCAGTGGGAGGTGCCGCACGAGTTGGCCGTCAATCCCGTGCGACCGACGATCGGCCCGGAGCTGCGCGATCGCGGGCGTGCACGCCGCGGCCGCTGGGTAGCGATGGGCGCGTCGGTCGTAGTGATCGCCCTGGCCTTGGTGCTGGTCGGTCATCTGTTCGGGCCGGCGAGCACCTCAGGCGGCGATGTGAACCACGGAAGCGCACTCGGTGGCGCGACCAAGGGGCCCAGCAACGGGCCGACAGGCGCAACGACCGCGACATTGACCAGTTGCGCCGAGACGGCCGGCGGCGGTACCCCGACGGGTTGCGTGTCGCTGCGCATCGAGCCCGTAGCCGCCCTCTACGTCTGCCTCGTGGGTGACGAGCGAGTCCGGATCGACGGGCACACGCTGGCGCGGGCCGCCGGCCCGTTCCACGCCCATAAGTTCGTGCTGACGCTCGGGAGCGATACGGCAACGCTCGTTGTCAACGGTCGGCGGAAGTCGATTCCCACCGCGTCGGGAGCCTTGCGCTACTCGATCACCGCGAAACGGCTGACGCGGGAGGTCGCTCCGAGGCAGCTCCGCTGCGGCGTATGAGCGCGCGCGCGGCGATCGTCGTCACCGGTACGGAGCTGTTGGGAGGGCGCGTCAGTGACCGCAACGGCCCGTGGCTCGCCGAGCGCCTCTCAGAGCTGGGGATTGACCTGGCGCACGTCACGATCGTCGGTGATCGCGCCGAGGACATGATGTCGGCGCTCGAATGGTGCCTGACGGGCGGCATCGACCTGGTCGTCACGAGCGGTGGACTCGGACCGACCGCTGACGACTTGACGGCTACGGTGGTTGGCGCGTACTGCGGGCGTGAGATGGTGCTCGACGAGGAGCTCGAGCAGCGGATCGCCGAGATCCTGCGGCCGATGCGAAGCCGCTGGCCGGGTCTGTCGGAGGAGACCGTTCGCGCCTCCAACCGCAAGCAGGCGGTGGTGCCGGCTGGCGCTCGCGTGCTGGATCCGGTCGGTACCGCCCCCGGGCTCGTCGTGCCGCCGGCCGACGAGCGCAGTGGACCCACGGTCGTGGTCCTCCCGGGGCCCCCGCGCGAGCTGCAGCCGCTCTGGCGCGCCGCGACGCAGACCGACGAGTTCGCACGCGCGGTCGCCGGACGGACCGTCTACGAGCAGCGGATGCTGCGCCTCTACGGGCTCCCCGAGTCGCAGATCGCCGAGACCCTGCGCGCAGCCGAGGCGTCGGGGGTCGACCTGGGTCTGATCGAGGTGACGACCTGCATGCGTCGTGCCGAGATCGAGATCGCCACGCGCTACGAGGCCGAGCACGCGGACGTCTACGAGGCGTTTGCGGCCGTCGTCCGCGAGCGCCATCCCGACAGCCTCTACTCGGAGGACGGGACGAGCGTCGACGACCAGGTTGCGCGACTGCTCGTCGCGCGCGAGCAGTCGGTTGCCGTGGCCGAATCCTGCACCGGCGGACTGGTTGCTGCCCGCCTGACCGACCGACCCGGCTCGTCGGCCTACGTGCTGGGCGGGATCGTCGCCTACTCGAACGAGGTCAAGGAGTCGGCGGTCGGCGTGCCGCACGCGACCCTGGTGGAGTTTGGGGCGGTCTCGGAGCAGGTCGCGCTGGCGCTTGCTGACGGCGCGCGTGAGCGCCTCGGTGCGGATCTCGGGATCGGCGTGACGGGAATCGCCGGGCCGGGCGGCGGGACCGCGGAGAAGCCGGTCGGGCTGGTCTGGGTTGCCGTCAGCTCGCGCGGTGGCGCTCGGGTCGTGCGCCAGACGCGCATGCCGGGCGGGCGGGCCGACATTCGCGAGCGCACGACGACGCTGGCGCTGCACCTGCTACGACGGCTGCTGCTCGGCGAAAGCGATAGCGACGCGTCCTGAGCGCGCGCGTGGACGGCGGCTAACGTGAGCCTGCGCGGGCGTCGATGAGCGCGGACGCTGATCGCGGGCGGTTGTTCGTTGCCGCGAGCCTGCCGGAGGCAGTGCGGGCCGAGCTTGCGCGCTGGGCGCGAGTGGCGGTGGTGGGACGGTTTGGCGTGCGGCGCCTCGACCCGCAGACGCTCCACCTGACGCTCTGCTTCCTCGGCGACCAGCCGCTGTCATGCGTCAGCGAGTTGGCCGGCGTGCTCGGCGCCGCCGCTGAGGCCGTTGCTGCGATCGGGCAGCTGGCGGTCGGCGCGCCGGCGTGGCTGCCAGTGCGGCGACCGCGTGCGCTGGCAGTTGAGATCGGCGACCCGGACGGCACGTTGCGCTCGCTGCAGCGGCTGCTGGCCACGGACATCGCCGCGACGATCGACTGGCAGGCCGGGGCACAGCGCTTCCGCCCGCACGTGACGGTCGCGCGGATGCGACCGGGCAGCGAGCGGGCCGGGGAGCTGGTGCCGACGCCGCAGCTCAGCTTCGCCTGCGAGAAGGTCGTGCTGCTGCGCTCGCATTTGGACTCCGATGGCGCTCGCTACGAGGAGCTGGCGAGCGTCGGGGAGTGGTGAGAGGGGCGACTGCTCACCCGTGGTGGCGACCCAGACCCTCCTTGGCCTCGATGTTCATACCCAGCCCGGGCATCGCCGCCGGCCTTGTCTCGACGCGTTCCGTCCGCGCCCGAGCGTAGCTTGACCGAACAAAGATTCGGTCCGACCAGGGAGCTTTGATGACCGTGACAGAGGACGAGAAGGCGGCGAAGGCCAAGGCGGCTGCGCTGCAAGGCGCGCTCACCCAGATCGAGCGAGAGTTCGGCAAGGGCTCGGTCATGCGGATGGGTGATGAGGGCGCACAGGTGCGCTGCGCGGCGATCCCGACGGGAGCGCTGTCACTCGATCTCGCGCTGGGAATCGGCGGCGTGCCGCGTGGCCGCATCGTCGAGGTCTTCGGCCCTGAATCGTCGGGCAAGACGACGCTCATCTACCACGTGCTCGCCGAGGCGCAGAAGCTCGGTGGCACCTGCGCGTTCATCGACGCGGAGCACGCGATGGACCCGCTCTATGCGAGTCAGATCGGTGTGAACATCGACGAGCTCCTCGTGTCGCAGCCCGACTACGGCGAACAGGCGCTCGAGATCGCGGACATGCTCGTGCGCTCCGGCGCTGTCGACGTCGTCGCGATCGACTCGGTCGCTGCGCTGACGCCGCGCGCCGAGCTCGAGGGCCAGATGGGCGACCAGAGCGTCGGCCTGCAGGCGCGGATGATGTCGCAGGCGATGCGCAAGCTCGCCGGCAACCTCAACCGCACGCAGACGCTGTGCATCCTGACGAACCAGATCCGCGAGAAGATCGGCGTGATGTTTGGCTGCTTCCACTACTCGACACGGGTGGTGCTAGCCGACGGAACGACGGAGAAGATCGGCAAGATCGTCAACCAGCGTCGCGAGGTCGAGGTCATGTCGATGGACCCGGTGACTGGCAAGATCGCGCCGCGCAAGGTCGTCGGGTGGTACGACAACGGCGACGCTGACGAGTGGCTCTCGTTCGAAGTGGAGGCTGGCGGCGGCTCGGGCCGACGGAAGTTCTCCTGCACGCCAAACCACCTGATCTTCACACCGGACGGCGAGCGGCCCGCGGGGGAGATCCTGGAGGGCGACGAGGTGCTCGTCGCTGTCAAGCAGTACGCCTTGAGTGATGATCAGATGAAGCTGATCATGGGCAGCCTGCTCGGCGACGGTTCGCTGCGCTACGCCTCCGATCACAACGTCGCATTCCGCGTCGGCCACCATCGCGAGCGCCAGCGGGAGTACTGCGAGTGGAAGCGGGCGATGCTCGAGCCGTTCGCTAACCGCATTGGACGCACCGGGAACGGCATCGGCTTCGACACGATCCCGATGCGCCAGCTGTCGGTGCTGCACGACGCCGTTTATGCCGTCGATGGGCGCCGCACCGTCAGCGACGCGCTAATCGCGCAGCTAGACGAGCGAGCGATCGCCGCGTGGTACTGCGATGACGGAACATTCGGCGGCAGCTACGCTCGCCGGGGAAACGGAAAGCCCAGCATCTGTGCCACGGCGCTGAGCCGGGAGGACCGGGAGCGTCTCGCTCAACGCTGCGAAGAATTGGGCCTGGGTCGTCCGACGGTCAGCGAGCGCAATCTACTGTGGAGTGGGGCGGGGGCACGACTGTTCCACGAGAAGATCGCGCCCTACGTCCATCCTTCGCTCGACTACAAGCTCCACCCCGACTTCCGTGGGCGGTTCGCCTGGGAGGCGCGCGAGAACGGCGACTTCAAGATGGACCTCACGAGCCGCATGTCCCTCAGGCCTGTCGCTGGTCGTGTCCTGCGCCGCTACCGCAAGCCCGTTCCGAGCGCCGGGAACGCCCGGCCGAGCCAACGCAAGCGCTACGACCTCCAAGTGGAGGGGAATCACAGCTACCTGGTGGACCACGTCGTCGTCCACAACTCGCCGGAAACTCAGCCCGGCGGGCGCGCGCTCAAGTTCTATGCCTCGCAGCGGCTCGACATCCGGCGGATCGAGACGCTGAAGGACGGGACCGAGGCGGTCGGCAACCGCGTGCGTGTGAAGGTCGTAAAGAACAAGGTTGCGGCGCCGTTCCGCCAGGCCGAGTTCGACATCGAGTTCGGTAAGGGGATCTCGACGTCGGGCTGCCTGATCGATCTCGGTATCGAGCACAACGTCGTCACCAAGTCAGGCTCGTTCTTCTCCTACGGCGAGGAGCGACTCGGGCAGGGACGCCACAACGCCAAGAGCTACCTGGACGACAATGTCGCGATCGCGAAGGAGATCGAGGAGCGGATCTATGCGGCGCTCGGCGTGAACGACTCGCTCGTCGAGGAGATCACCCGGCCGGAGGCTGACGACGTTGTCGCGCCGGTACCGGCGGTGGCGCCAGCCGCAGCGGCGACCGAGGATGACGAAGGGCCGCTCGACTTCGAGAAGGAGGCAGCTGCGATCACGGCCAGCGACGAGCGGGCCGCGTAGTGCCAGCGGCCTGGCCTCCGCAACGAGGCGTGCCGCCGGACGAGGGCATGCCAGCATCGATGTCGGGCTACGTGGATATGGCCGATAAGGATCCATTGACCGACGCGCTTGCTCGCTGCTACTCGCATCTGGCGCGGCGCGAGCACAGCGCCGCCGAATTGCGCGACCGGCTCGAGCGGGCACGGATTGACGCCAAGACCGCCGAGCAGGCGCTGGCGATCGTTATCGAACAGGGCTACGTCAACGACGAGCGCTACGCGCGGCTGCTAGCCGAGGACCGCCGCAACATCGACGGCTGGGGGGTGGCGCGGATCCGCGACCGGATGCAGCGCGCCGGGCTGGATCGGGGGCTGATCGAGAGCACGCTTTCCTCGTTCGACGAGGCAAGCGAGTGTCTGGCTGCCACCGATCTTCTACGCCGGCGCTTTCCGATGCCCCCCCAGAACGCTCGCGAGCGCCAGCGGGCCTTCGCGTTGCTCGTGCGCCAAGGGTTCGGCTACGAGGTCGCTTACGACGCTCTCCGCCGACACACGGCCGATGCGGCCGATGCGGCCGCGTAGCCCTCGACCAGGCGGGTCATCTCGCTCATAGGAAGGCGTCGAGGAGCGAGAGGTCGGCGGCGCTCAGGCGATCGTTCGCGGTATTGCGATGGTGCCAGAACGGATAGATCAGTGGCGGGCGGCTGACGGCCTCGAGCCGCGCAGACTCATCGTCGGTCAACTCGAGTGACGCAGCAGCGAGATTGTCGGCGAGCTGCGTCTCGGTGCGCGCGGCGATGATCACTGTCGAAACACCCGGCCGCGCCAGAAGCCAGGAGATCGCGACCTGTGCCGGCGACACGCCGCGGTCCTCGGCGATCGCGACGAGCGTCTCGATCGTGTCGTAGAGCTTGTCCTCGTCGTAGATCGGTGGCTCACTCCACTCGCCGGCGAGACGCGAGCCTTCCGGCGCGGCCTCGCCCCGCCGGTACTTTCCCGAGAGCAGGCCGCCGGCGAGCGGGCTCCAGATCAGCAGTCCGAGCCCTTGGTCGATCGCCGAAGGAACGATTTCGTACTCGGCCGAGCGCTCCTGTAGCGAGAGGTAAACCTGCTGGCTGACGAAGGCCGGCAGGTGTTTGCGCTCCGCCACGCCGAGCGCCTTCATCACCTGCCAGCCGGCGAAGTTGGAACAGCCGACATAGCGCACCTTGCCGCTGTGGATGAGGTGCTCAAGCGCGCTCAGTGTCTCCTCGAGCGGAGTCTGGCCGTCCCACTCGTGCACCTGGTAGAGGTCGATGTGGTCGGTCTGCAGCCGCCGTAGGCTCGCCTCGCAGGCCTCGATCAAGTGGTGTCGCGAGAGTCCGGCATCGTTCGGCCCTGAACCCATCGCGAAGCGGGTCTTCGTGGCGAGAAGCAGCTGGTCGCGGCGACCTTTGACCGCTTCTCCGACGACCTCCTCGGAGGCGCCGTTTGAGTAGATATCAGCGGTGTCGATGAGGTTCACGCCGGCGTCGAGTGCCATATCGATCTCACGTCGTGCGCCTTTCAAGTCAATCTGGCCGACATCGCTGAAGTTGCCGCTGCCAGCGAAGCCCATCGTTCCCAGGCTGAGCTCGGAGACGCGGAGTCCAGCGCGCCCAAGTTGGCGGTATTTCATGCTGCTCCTCGCCGTCGTGTTTGCGAGAGCCTAGCGATGCTCGAGCGGCTGGTCGACGACGGTGCTGCCATTCGCCTCTGGAGAGCGACCTAGCCGCGGCCGAGGAGATGTGTGCGCAGCCAGCTGTTGGTGAATGCGCCGCGGCTATCGATCCGGGTGAGGAGCGCGACGAAGTCGTCGAGACGCGGGTAGCGCGGAGCGAGCGTCTGTGCGTCGGCGAGGAACAGCTTCCCCCAGTGAGGTCGCGGCTCGTAGGGCTCAAGCGCTGCTTCGATCTCGACCAGCGCCGCCTCGACCGCCGCCTGCTCGCGCCGCCAGGTGAAGTGGATCGCGACCGTGTCACGGAGATATTGCGGACTGAGCCACAGATCGTCGGCTGCCACCGTACGGATCTCCGCCACCTGCAGCAGCGGTCGGATCACCTTGGCGTGAGACCGCACCGCCTCGAGGGCCGCAACCGCGTGACGGCGCGCTACGTGGAATTCCGACTGGATCTCCTCGCCGCTACTCGGCGTGAAGCCGATCCGGAAGTGCGGCAGTCGCTCTGACCACGGGCCGGGCGAGCCGAGCTGGCGAGTGCAGTTGACGGGGTCGAGCCCGTCGATCATGTGCCGCTGAGCTGGTGCCGGCACGGCACCGAAGAGGTTCTCGGCGGGCGACTCAGGCGCGTCGCTGACGCGCGTCTTGACCCAGACGGCGTTGAGCGGCTCGTCCCAGAGCGTGAACACGCTGACGCTGTAGCCGCAGCTCGTGATCTCGTCGAAGTGGTCGAGCAAGGCGTCCCATGTGAGGCCTTCGAAGACTCGCTGGCGTACCTGGTAGTCGGGCTCGATGTCCAATGTAAGGCGCGTTAGGACACCGAGTGCGCCGAGCGACACGACATGACCGTTGAAGTCATCGTCGGTGCGCGACACGGTACGGACCTCACCGTCGGAGGTGACCAGCTCGAGCGCTGCAACGGACGTCGCGAGGTTGCCGTTCGCGTCGCCGGAGCCATGCGTTGCGGTTGCGACCGCGCCAGCGACGCAGATGTGCGGCAGCGACGCGAGGTTTGCAAGCGCCATTCCCTCGTCCGCGAGTGAGCGCGCCAGCTCGCCATAGGTCAGCTGCGCGCCGAACGAGACGGTGCCGGCTACTCGGTTGATCGAGATGTCACTCGGCATCCGCTCGAGGCTCAGCAGCTCGTTCGCGTCGCCGATCGCAGTGAATGAGTGTCGTGATCCGAGCGCTCGCAGCGCGGGTGCAGCAGCGGCGATCTCCTGCACCTGCTCGAGTGAGGCCGGACGATGCACCGTTTTTGCGCGATAGGTGTAGTTGCCGGCCCAGTTGGTCTCGCGCATGGCCTGGACTCTAACTTCGGTGCACGCGGCCGAATGCTCGATCGTCGGCGTTGGCAGCCCCAGGGTCGTAACCTCTCGTCTCGTGAAGCGCTATCACGTCACCACGTTCGGCTGCCAGATGAACGAGCACGACTCCG
>DATAJI010000041.1:0-4854 GCA_036262195.1 Solirubrobacteraceae bacterium | reverse complement strand
GTGCGGCAGGTGCTCGAACCGCTGTTCGAGCCGACGTTCCACCCCTCAAACCATGGGTTCAGACCCGGCCGAAGTTGCCACACGGCGATCGCGGAGGCCAAGACGCATGTGGAGGACGGCTACGAGTGGTGTGTGGATCTGGATCTGGAGAAGTTCTTCGATCTCGTCTGCCACCAGCGGCTGACCGCCAGGCTCGCGCAGCGAGTCAGCGATCGGCGGCTGCTCGTGCTGATCGGACGGATGCTGAAGGCCAAGGTGGTCCTGCCGGACGGTGTGGTGATCAGTACGGAGCAGGGCGTTCCGCAAGGCGGTTTATGCGTAGCTGCGCATAAACCGCCATATGAGCAGCGCTGGGTTATGCGCAGCGTCAGCCTGGATCGCCTGCTGGGAACGGGGTTGACGGTCGAGCGCTGCGCATAACGCAGGGGGAGGCTCTGGTCTCGCGGCTCGGGCGTGGTGCCCGGTCGTTGGTGATCGGAGGTCGGCTGTCATGGCTGCTGTTGGTGATCTGGTGTCCGGGTTGGATGCGGAGTTGGTGCGCTTGGGCTACCAGCCCTCGACGCTGAAGTGGTATCGCGGGTACTGGCGGCGTCTGGAGAGGTGGTTCGCGGCCCGGGGGGTGGAGGAGTTCTCGCTGGATGTCGCGATGGAGTGGGTAGATGAGGCGTGCGGCGGTTTCTTTGCGAAGGAGCAGGCCGGGACGCTGAAGCAGACCGACGTCTACGTGTTCCGGGTCGCGGCGATGCTGGACGACTTCGCGGTCCACGGGTCGGTGCTGCGCCGCTATTCCCGCAGCGTGAGCAAGCTGAGCGGCGAGCACGCCGAGGTTCTGGCCGGGTTTGGGGCGTGGCTGCGGGCGGAGGGTTGCGCGGTCTCGACGGTCCGGGCGTATGGCACGGTGGCGGGGGAGTTCCTCGCGTTCACCGGGAGCCGCGGCGGGCTGGCCGCGCTGGACGGCGCGGTGATCGGCGCGTTCGTCGCGACGCTGGCGGGGTATGCGCCGAAGACGGTGGAGCACAAGCTGTGCGCGGTGCGGTCGCTGTTGCGGTTCGCCGTTGATGGCGGGCTGATCGACCGGGGTGTGCTGGAGACGGTCCCGGCGGTCAGGTCGAGCCGGCAGGCGAGGGTGCCGTCGGTGTGGGAGGCGGTCGACGTCGCGAGGGTGTTGGAGGCGATCGATCGCGGTAACCCGTCCGGGAAGCGTGATTACGCGATCGTGCTGTTGATCTGCCGGCTCGGTATGCGTGCCGTGGACGTCAAACGGCTCGAGTTCGCTGACTTGGATTGGCCTGGGAACCGGGTCTCGGTGGTGCAGGCCAAGACCGGCCGGCGGGTGTGGCTGCCGTTGTTGAAGGATGTCGGTTGGGCGATCATCGACTACGTCCGCGACGGCCGCCCACAAAGCGATTGTCCGGAGGTGTTTCTGCGGCATACCGCGCCGATCGGCCCGTTCTCCGATCAGGACCATTTGCATCAGATCCTGGTCAAGCACGCCCGCGTCGCGCACGTGTCGTTGAGCGAGCAGCGTCGTCGCGGGATGCACTCGCTCAGGCACACGCTCGCGACCCGGTTGATGGAGGACGGCACGCCGGTCGAGCAGATCGCCGACATCCTCGGCCACCAGTCCGTGGAGTCGACCGGCGTCTATTTGAAGTCGTCGCTCGGCCTGTTGGCCAGGTGCGCCCTGGACCCGGACGCGCCCGCGAGCGAGGTGTCGCGATGACCGAGATCGTGCTGACCGACGCGATCGCGAGGCTGGTCGCGGAGAAGCGTGCGCTCGGCTACAAGTACGTGAGCGAGGAGCGGGCGCTGGCGCGCTACGCCGCGTTCTGCGCCGGCGAGTTCCCCGGCCTGGAGACGGTCACGCGAGCGTCGGTGCAGGCGTGGATCGCCTGCGCCCGAGATCGGGCGGTGACGCCAGCAACGGTGAACGGCCGGATCGCGCCGGTCCGCGAACTCGCCCGCTGGCTCGGCCGCCGCGGCATTGACGCATACGTGCTGCCAGCCGGGGTGCTGCCCAAGCCGGCGCGCTACGTCCCGTACATCTACAGCGACCGGGAGCTCGCGGCGCTGTTCGCGGCGACCGACCGCTGCCACTACTGCTCCGGGGTGCCGTTCCGGCATCTGGTGATGCCGGTCCTGTTCCGCATGATCTACGCGTGGCGGACTGCGCAGCTCGGAAGCCCGGCTGTTGCGCGTGAAGGACGTCGACATCGACACGGGCGTGCTGCAGATCCGAGACGCGAAAGGCGGCAAGGACCGGCAGGTGCCCGTCTCAGAGCCACTGCGCAAGCGACTGGCCGGCTACCACGCCACGCTCGTCGGACAGCCGGGCTGGGAGTGGTTCTTCCCCGGCGCCACGCCCGGCGTGCCGTTGACGCTCAACAACGTCAACCACAACTTCCGGCGGTTTCTCTGGCAGGCACGGATCCCGCACGGCGGCCGCGGACACGGCCCCCGCGTTCACGATCTGCGCCACACGGCGGCGGTGAACAACCTGCGCGCATGGTTTGCGCGAGGCGAGAACGTCGATGCGCTGCTGCCGGTCCTGCAAACGTACCTGGGGCACTCATCGATCGGCGATACCGCCTACTACCTGCGCTTGACCGCGGAGTCCTACCCGGACATCACCGCCCGCGTCAAGCAGACACTCGGCGACATCGCCCCACCACCCGTCGTGGGAAACGCCGATCATGGCGACTGACTTCGCCCTCAGCCTCCGCCGGTTCTTCACCGATCACCTCGCCGGGCTGCGCGGCTGCTCACCGAACACGATCAGCTCCTACCGAGACGCGTTCAAGCTGCTGATCGTCTACTTCCGCGACGAGCGATCGATCCCACCCGAACGGCTCACCCTCGAACACCTCGACGCGGCCGCGATCACCGGATTCCTCGCCTGGCTGCGCACCGAGCGGCACAACAACCCCTCGACGTGCAACCAGCGCCTCGCCGCGATCAGCTCGTTCTTCCGCTGGATGCAAACCCAGGATCCAGCGCGGATGGCGTGCTGCCAGGACATCCTCGCGATCCCCTCGAGCAAGCGGGACCAGCCGACGATCGCGCACCTGACCGTCGAGCAGACACGGCTGCTGCTCGCCCTACCCGACCGCTCAACCCGCCAAGGCCGACGTGACGCGACGCTCCTGGCGACCCTCTACGACACCGCCGCCCGCGTCCAAGAGACCGCCGACCTGACAGTCCGGGACATCCGCCTCACGGACCCTCCGATCGTCGCGCTGACCGGCAAAGGCCGCAAAACACGGCACGTCCCGATCGACACCAACACAGCGGCGCTGCTCGCCGCCTACCTCGCCGAGCGGAAACTCGACACGCCCGGCCGTGAGGAGCGCCCGGTGTTCTTCAACCAACACCGAGCGAAACTCACCCGCGGCGGGATCGCCTGGATCCTGCGCAAATACCAAGCCCGCTCAGCCGACCCGACGCTCGCTGGCGCCCAACTGAGCCCGCACGTGCTGCGCCACAGCCGGGCGATGCACCTCTACGACGCAGGCGTGCCGCTGCCCTACATCCGCGACATCCTCGGCCATGTCGACCTCTCCACCACCGACATCTACGCGCGCGCGTCAACCGAAGCGAAACGCAAAGCCCTCGAAGCCGTCTACGACGAGGTCGTCAGCGCCGAGCAGGCCGAGTGGAACCAAGACCCCGAACTGCTCAACTGGCTCACCAACCTCCGCTAACCACCACCACGTTATGCGCAGCGCTCGACCGTCAACCCCGTTCCCAGCAGGCGATCCAGGCTGACGCTGCGCATAACCCAGCGCTGCTCATATGGCGGTCCGCTCTCGCCGCTGTATCGAACATCGTGCTGGACGAGCTCGATTGGGAGCTTGACCGGCGTGGTCATAGGTTCGCTCGCTATGCAGACGACGCCAAGGTGTACGTGCGCAGCGAGCGGGCGGGGCAGCGGGTGATGGCCAGCCTGACCGAGTTCATCGGACGGCGCTTGCGTCTGAAGGTGAACAGGCCAAGTCGGCTGTCGCTCGTCCGGAGGACCGTCACTTCCTCGGGTTCCGGCTGCGATTAGATCCGCACACCGGGACCGTGGAGGTGCTGCTCTCGGAGCGCTCCAAGCGCAACGCGATGCAGAAGGTCAAGCAGCTCACGCCGAGGACTTGGGGAAGCACGCTGATCGCGTGTATCGCCCAGATCAACGCGTGGTTGCGGGGCTGGCATGGGTTCTTCGGGATCGTCTCTCGGTCGGAGATGCAGGCGCTGCGCAAGATCGACGCCCATCTGCGGCGTCGGTTACGCGCGATCCAGCTGCGCCACTGGAAACGCAAACGGACGATCGCACGCAACCTCATCAAGCTGGGCGTCAAGCGCGACAGCGTGTGGCGCCAGCTCTACGCAGGACGGAAGTCCTGGTGGGCGCTGAGCCACACGCACGCAGTCGATCAGGGCCTACGCAACGCGTACTTCGCCAAGCGTGGGCTGATCTTCCTGGTCGATGTTCACCGCTACGCAACCCAGCACGTCGTCGTCCCCGAATCGCCGCAGCTGGCGCTGTGGGGATGACTTCGAGGTCGATCAACCGGCCGACGGCGGGGGTCATAACCCGCTGTCCCGAAGAGCCGTATACGACCAGCGTACGTACGGTTCTGTGGGAGCCGGGGCGGGCAACCGCCCCGGCTACCCGAGCAGCGGCGATCGGCGCGCTGTCCGGCCGGGAGCCGGGGCCCACGAGGTTCTCGTGCTGGGAGGGTGAACGGAGGCGCGTGATGACGCAGTTTTCGCAGCGGATGGTCACTGAGGTTGTGCAGCAGTTCTGGGCGGCGATGGCGCGGGGTGAGTTCATCACCGACGCGGCGGCCGAAGCGGGTACCCATCGGA
>DATAJI010000040.1:0-5144 GCA_036262195.1 Solirubrobacteraceae bacterium | reverse complement strand
TCTGGACGCTGTTGCAGACCGGGCACCGTCCGGTCGGGATGGTGATGGGCTCGTGCGTCTACCACGTCGCGCACCAGACGATGCGCCAGTCGCTGCGCAACACGGGCCAGAACGTCGAGCTGCCGAACTTCACCCAGGCGCTCTACGACGCGCGGGAGCTGGCGATGGAGCGGATGCAGGCGGAGGCGCTGGAGGCCAAGGCGGAAGGAATTGTCGGCGTCGACATCCACGAGCGCTCGCACGGCTGGGGCAG
The DNA here is from genome assembly GCA_036262195.1 of Solirubrobacteraceae bacterium. GTDB lineage: Bacteria > Actinomycetota > Thermoleophilia > Solirubrobacterales > Solirubrobacteraceae > Palsa-513. The sequence goes on along the minus strand of DATAJI010000040.1, from coordinate 4,891 downwards.
CCACGTGATCGAGTTCTTCGCGATCGGCACGGCGATCATCCCGTCCGAAGGCAGCGAGGACCATGTGATCCCGGCGCCGCAGGTGGTGCTGGACCTCGCCTGAGCGAGGCCCCAGGGCGAGGAAAACGCCGGTGGGGCTGGCCAAGCCGGTCAGGCTTTAAGCTCGCGGCCGGATATGCGCGTGCGACTTGGCCAGGTTTCGACGCGGCGTGCGGCAGGCGTTGCGGCGATCCTTTTGGTCGTGGCGGTCGGCGGCTCGCTGCTTGGCGTCGAGCGCACGCCGGCAGCCGGACATGCGCGGGAAACGCGCGCTTCGACCGCCCCTGCGGTCGCCTTTACCGGGCTGCCGCTCGCGTTCCCGGCAGCCGCGGCGGTGATACCCCGGAACCCGTTCGCAACGCGGGCGATGCGCCGCTTTCTGCACGCACGCTCCGGCAACATCACCGCTGGCGTCTACGACGTCGCCACCAAGACGACGTTCCTCTATCACCCGGATGATCGCGAGCAGACGGCGAGCATCATCAAGGCGAACATCCTTGCCCTGCTGCTCGCGCAGGCGCAGGCGCGCCACGACCCGCTCGACGCCGACGATCTGGCGATCGCCACCGGGATGATCGAGGAGAGCGACAACGACGATGCGACCGACCTCTGGGACGCGGAGGGCGGCGCTCCTGCGGTTGCCGCCTTCGACGCGCGCTTGCACATGACGCAAACGATGCCCAGCTACGCCTGGGGCCTGACAGAAACCACTCCGCGCGACCAGCTGCGCCTGCTGCGCCATATCGCGCTGACGAACCGGGTCCTCCACTACAACTACCGCGAGCCCGAGCTCTACCTGATGGAGCACGTGGTCAGCGACGACTATTGGGGCATCACGGCCGGCCCGACCCGAGCCACCGTCGCGGTGAAGAACGGCTGGCTGCCGGTCGCCGGTGGCTGGCAGATCAACAGCATCGGCATGGTCCACGGGGATCACCGCTTCTACCTGATCGCGGTCATGACCAACGGAAACCCGGAAGAGGGCTACGGCATCGACACGATCGAGGGAATCTCACGCCTGATCTGGAAGGACCTGCGCCAACGGCGGGCCTCCGGCGGCAGCACCGGCCCGAGCGGGGTGAGCGGCGCGACGGGCACGAGCGGCTCAACCGCGAGCACCGGCGCTACCGCGGCAGTCGGCGCCAGCTAGACCATCACAGCTGAAACTCCCCGCCGGCGTAGATCACGCGCTCGCTGCCGTCGCGTAGCGTGGCTGTGACTGTGCGGTCGGTCGTCGAGATGATGTCGGTGTGCACGCTCGAGTCGTTGAAGCCGAGGCGCTCCGACTCCTTGGCGTCGATGCCGCTCGGGTCGCCGGCGAAGCAGTCGAGATAGGACTTGCCGAGTGCGATGTGCGTGTTCCCGTAGGGCCCGCCAACGTTCTCGTCGTAGAGCGTCTCGGCCATGAATTTCGTGATCCGTGAGAAGCGACTGTCGGTCAGCGAGAACTCCCCCACCTTGTCGGCGTTCTCGGTCGCGATCATTTCCTTGAGCAGCTCCTGGCCCAGCTCCGCGGTGGCATTTACGACGCGACCGCCTTCGAACTCGAGCCGGATCCCCTTGACGAGGTTGCCGTAGCGGTAGAGCGGCTGGTTGAAATAGATCCAACCGTTCGTGCCGCGCCAGTCGGGGCTCGTGAAGATCTCGAAGCTAGGAACGTTGCGGCCGCTGCCGCCGACCCACTGGCGGCTCTCCCCCAGCAAGATCTCGAGGTCGACCTCCTCGCCGAGCACGTGCAGCCGCTCGATGTCCAGCGCGTTGAGGCGCGACTTGTAATCGCTGATCTGAGCGCTCACCTCGCGCCAGCGCTTGATCGGGTCAGCCTCGTCTAGGAAGCAGGCTTGGATGATCTGCTGCCAGTACTCGGCTTCGCTCATGCCCGCCTCGGCCGCCATCGCCGGCGTTCCATACAGTCCCAGCGTCCAGGTGAACTTGCCGGCGTTCTCCTTCTCGGAGCGCCACTCCATCCACGGCTTCATCGAGGTGCCGCGGCGCATGATCTTCGCCGGGGGAACGCCCTCGAGCGCCTGCATGTCGGCGTCGCTGAGGACCGCGACCATGTGATCGATCTCGTCGACGAGGCCGCGCCGGTAATGCGCCGGGAAGAAGTCGATCTGCGCGTCGCTCGCGAGCTCGAAGAAGTCGCGAGTCACGTTGTAGGCGGCGTCATCGTCTGGCGAGTAGTGCCCGATCGGATGGCACCCCGCACGCACCACCGCGCGCATCAACTCGACGTAGAGCGGCTTCGCCGACTCGCTCGCGACCACGAGCACGACTTCGCCAGCACGGACGCCATCGCCGCCGCCAAGGGCGAAGTTGATGAGGACGTCGGCGTAGCGCTTGAGCACCTGCTGATCCGGCTTGTAGCTCATCTCAACGACCCTATCTGATGGGCTCGCCAGGGCGGATTCCCACGCAGAATGCGGGATCACTCCAGTCGGGCACTTGCATCAGCCGAAGGGGCGACGTATGTTGCCTTCAGGACGCGGAACGAGCCGCAAAGAGCGAGGCCACCGAGGTGTGAGGCCGCGCCACCAGGACACCGGAGCCGCCCTTTCGGGAGCGGAACCGGAGGAGGGTCCTCAGACGGCTCGCTTCCGCGTCTTACTCGTTCCCGACAGCTTCGATCCTCGCCCGTCGGGAGTTGAGCAGGCGCACGATCGCCCGAGTGTGGCGTGATCGGCGGGCCGATCTGGATGCGCGACAGGCCGCCGCGTTTGCATGGCGGCTCCGTAGAAGGGACGCGCTAGGCTCTGCAGCGGCGCCCATGGCGACGGAGACCGAGCAGACCGGCCCAGCGAGCAGCTCCCCGACGCCGCGACAGCGTGGCTATGCGTTCAGGCGACGCGACCTGCTCTTGCTGTTTGCGCTGCTCGCGGTGGTCGGCGCGCTCGCCGCGGTCCTGATCCACGGACCAGCCAAGCAGACCGCACTCGGAGAGGTCGTCAGTCCGGCACATCGCGGCGCCTATGACGGCTTGACGATCAGCGCGAAGCCCGAGCCCCCGCTGGTGCTCCGCAACTACCTCGGTAACACCGTGAACGTCAAGAGCTTCCGCGGCAAGGCGGTGCTCGTCACCTTCCTCTACACGCACTGCCCTGACATCTGCCCGCTGATCACCTCACACCTGCATACCGCGCTGCGCGACATGAGCGCTTCGGAGCGCAAACAGGTTCAGATAGTCGCCGTCTCTGTCGACCCTCGAGGCGACACTCCAACGACCGTCGCCGCCTTCGTCCACGATCACGGCATGTCCGGCAAGATGGATTACCTGATCGGCAGCGCCGTGCAGCTAGGCACCGTGTGGGCGGCATGGAGCGTTGGCGCCGAGCGCGACGCCGGTGACCCTGCCCTGATCACGCACAGCGCGTTGCTCTACGGGATCACCGCCAAGGGCAGGATCGTCGTGGTCTACCCGGAGGACTTCACCCCGTCGGAGATCGTTCACGACGTTCCGCGGCTCGCCGCCGCGTGAGGCTGCTCACCCATCGCCTCGCGCTGCGCCTCGCCGTGGTCGCGCTCGCATTCGCGTTGCTCGCCTATGGGATTCTCGCCCACGGCAAGCGGATCGTGACCGCGCCGCAGCTCCCCCACGCCGCGCTCCAGGGCGGCCCGGTGACGACCGCGGCCCTCCGCGGTCATGCTGAGGCGATCGTCTTCTTCGCGAGCTGGTGCGCGCCTTGCCGCCAGGAGGCTCCAGCGGTCGAGCGCTTCGCTCGCTCCGGCGCCGGGAACGGCCGGCTCCTGGCGATCGACTACGACGACTTCGGCAGCGGACCGCGTGCCTTTCTGCGCCGCTACCACTGGACCTTCCCGGTCCTGAGCGACCCCAACGGGACCACCGGCGACGCCTACGGCATCTCCAACGGCCTACCGACCTGGATCTTCATCAACTCGCAAGGCAAGATCGTCAAGCGGGTCAGCGGCCCACTGTCGCTCGCCAGCCTGACGGCGGCGCTGCGTAGCGCCTAGCGTCGGAGGCAGCCGTCGCCGTTTGGCCAAGGCGGCTGTGCAGCGGGCCGCGGCGGGGTGTCCCGCGCACAGCTCACGTCCGCGCGTGGCGGATGCGGTCGCGCTCAGCGAGCCGGTTCGTCCGGCGAATCTGCGCCTCGGCCTCACGGCGGCGCGCGTCGTCATCGAGGATCTCGAGTCGCGGTACCGGGACCGGACTGCCGTGCTCGTCGACTGCCACGAGCGTCAAGTACGCGCTGTTCGTGTGGCGCTGCTCGCCGGTCAACGGGTTCTCCGCCTCGACTCGGACGCCGACCTCCATCGAGGTGCGCCAGACTGCGTTCACGCTCGCCGAGAACGTCACGAGCTCTCCGACGTGGATCGGCACGAGGAAAGTCATGCGATCGACCGCCGCCGTAACGACGCGTTGACGGGCGTAGCGGACCGCGGCGAGCCCGGCCGCCTCATCACAGAGCTTCATCACGACGCCGCCGTGAACGAAGCCGGCAATGTTCTCCTCCTGAGGGCCCATCCAAAGCGCGAGCGTCGAGTCGCGACCACTCGGCTCCCGATCGTTCATCGACCCATCCTAGGGTGCTTCAAGCCGTCGCTGCGGACAGCCGATTAGGTTGGTGACGTCGCGCTCGAGGCCGTCTCGCGCGCCCGAACAGGATGTGTCCTATCAACTCTTTGCCGGTCAAGTTGGTGAGCGAGGATCCGGCCGCCACGCCGCAGGCGGGTAGCGGGTCCGACGGTGCCCTTTTCGAGGCGCTGTTCCAGCACGCCGGCGCGATGCTCGCCATCCTCGACACGGAGGGTCGCTTCCTCTCGGTCAACCCGGCGTGCACGCGCGTTCTCGGTGTGGCGCCGAGCGCCCTGATCGGGCGATCGCTGCTCGACC
>DATAJI010000039.1:0-6703 GCA_036262195.1 Solirubrobacteraceae bacterium | reverse complement strand
GTCTACCTGGTCCCGCAGGAGCCGACGCTGATGGGAACCCTGTCGGCTCTGGAGAACCTGTTTGTCGGGATCATCCCGCGCGGCCGCCTACGCTTCTCGGTGGACTGGCGTGCGATGGAGCAGAGTGCCGGCCGCTTCTTCGCGCAGGTTGGCCTCGACATCGATCCGCACACGCCGGCTTCGGAGCTATCGATCGCCCAGCAACAGCTGCTCGAGTGCGCTCGCGCGCTCGCGCACAGCTGCAACGTGATCTTCTTCGACGAGCCGACCTCGCCTCTGACGGCGCATGAGGCCGACATCCTGTTTGCGCTGATGCGGCAGCTGCGCGAGCGCAATTTCACGCTCGCCTTCATCAGTCACCGCCTCGAAGAGGTGCTCGCGATCAGCGACCGGATCACGGTCCTACGCGACTCGAGGGTCGTTGCAGGCTTCGACCCAGGCAAGGCGACGCGCGACAAGCTTGTCGAGGCGATGGTCGGACACGACATCGCCGCGCGCCAGCGCCGTCAGCGCAGCGTCGCGGACACCGACACGGTGCTCGAGGTGACGGCGCTCAGCCTTCCGGGCCTCTTCGGCGATATCAACTTCGCCGTCAAGAAGGGAGAGGTGCTCGGCCTTGCCGGGCTCGTCGGGAGCGGCCGGACCGAGATCGCAGAGTCGATCTTCGGCCTGCGCTCGGCAACCGGCAGCGTCGTGCTCGGCGGGAGGCCTTTCGCGCGTCGGAGCCCGGCCGCGTCGATCGCCAAGGGCCTGATCTACCTGCCTGAGGATCGCGGACGCCACGGCGTGTTCGCCGACGTCGAGTTGGCGCGCAACATAACTGCGGCGGTCATCCCGAGCCTCCCGCGAGTCGGACCGCTGCTTCGCCCGCCCGCGGAATACGAGCTGGCCGAGCAGGCGGCGGAGCGCACGCGGATCGTAGCCCCGTCACTCCATGCGCCGATCAAGGCGCTTTCCGGCGGCAACCAGCAGCGCGCGATGTTTTCGCGCTGGCTGCTCGCCGAGCCCAGGGTCGCAATCTTCGATGAGCCGACCCGCGGCGTCGATGTCGGGGCCAAGGAGGACATCTACCAGATCATCGAGGCGATCAGCGACAGCGGCATCGCCATCGTCATGATCTCCTCCGAGCTCGAGGAGCTTGTTTTCGTCTGCGATCGAGTGATCGCGATCTATGAGGGCCGAATCGTCGCCGAGGTCGCCGGCGACGAGATCACACTCGCGAAACTCGGTGCGCTGACTGTCGGGGAGGAGGCGAGATGACCGCCGACTCGCCACCGATTGGCCGCGCCGCGGTGGCCCCCGCCACGAGCGCGACACGCTCGTCGCCCCTCGGGCGCCTCGTGCGACGGCGCGAGCTGCTGCTGGTCGTCTTGACGCTCGTGGTCTTCGTCGTGACCGACGCGGTGAACAGCGGTTTCGGGCAGGGCGGGTATATCTCGTTCATGCTGGCCGATGCGATGCCGCTGGCGATACTCGCTGTCGGCCAGACGATCGTCTGCCTCGTGCGCGGCATCGATCTATCGGTCGCGACGGTGCTCGGCGTCGCCGCTGTGGCGACCGGCTTCCTCGCTCAGGACTACGGCTCCTCGGTCTGGCTGATGCTTCCGCTCGCGCTCGCGCTCGGCATCGGCCTCGGTTTGATCAACGGGCTGTTCGTCGTCTTCGCGCGGATCCCGCCGATCATCGTGACGCTCGGCACACTGATCGTCTATCTCGGCATCCAGCAGCTGATTTGCAACACCCGGACCGTGGTCACCGTCCCGACGTCCTACGCGACCTTTGGCAACGGCAACCTCGTCGGCGACATTCCCTACATGCTGGTCCCGGGGGTCGTGGTCACCGTGATCGTGGCGTTCGCCTTGTGGCGGACGACTTGGGGCCGGGCGCTTTACGCCGTCGGCGCTAACGCCGAGGCGGCGTTCCGCGCCGGCATCCGCGTCAACTGGGTGCTGATCTCCGCCTACACCGTCTGCGGAATGCTCGCCGGGCTCGGCGGCCTCGCATGGCTCGTGCACTACGACTCGGCCGACTATACGACCGGCTTCGCGACCAACATCAACCTGTATTCGATAGCCGCCGTGCTGATCGGCGGCACGACGCTGACCGGTGGCAAGGGCGGTGTGGTGGGGAGCTTCATCGCGGCGCTGTTCCTCGAGGTCACGATCCAGGCAGTGGTCCTGCTCGGCATCCCGGAGGCCTGGGAGTCGGCGGCCGTCGGCATCCTGCTGCTGGCAGCCATCTTGGTGAACCGCTACCAGGCAAGCGGACATTCGCTGTTTCAGGCGCTGGCCGGTCACCTGCGCGGCCGACCGCAGCTCGAGCACGGATCTGGACCGGCACAGTGAGCGTCCCCGCCGAGACACAAACCAGCCCGCACGAGGTCCGCCGCCTGGACACAGATAAGCGCTGGGTGCTCTCGCTCGTGGCGATCCTCGTGGCCGAGCTTCTCTTCTTCAACTTCGGTGTCTCGACGTTCTGGGGCGGCGGCTGGGGCAGCTCGGTGAGCATGTTGGGCGACAGCGAGACGTTCCTATTCACCTCGGTGATCGCGCTCGGCGTGATGTTCGTCATCTTCGCCGGCGACATCGACCTGTCAGTCGGGGCGATGTCGGGCTTTGCCGGGGTGATGATGGCGGAGTTCCATATCGGCGGCATGAACATCTGGGTGGCCGTCGTGATCTCCCTGCTGATCGCGGCGCTGATCGGACTGATCCAGGGTTTGATCATCACCTATTTCAAGCTCGAGTCGCTGCTAGTGACGCTGGCGGGCTGGTTCATCCTTCAGAGCGCCGCGGTGGCCTGGGAGGGGCCGGCGCCGCCGTACAACCTCCCGAAGCACTTCGAGTCGCTGCTCGGGACCGGGACTATCGGGGGGACGGTGCCAAACCAGCTGGTGATTTTCGCGATCCTCGCGCTGCTCGCGATGCTGATCGTGCACCGGACCCGCTTCGGGCGCCGGCTCGTGCTCGTCGGCTACAACCGCGACGCGGCCGGCTATGCCGGCGTGCGCGTCTCGGTCACGCGGATCCGTGCGTTCATGCTCTCGGCGACTTTCGCCGCATTCGCAGGACTCTGTATCGCGGCCACCTACGGGACCGCCCGCGACGATCTCGGGCCGACGCTGCTGCTCCCGGCTATCACGGCGGTCGTCCTCGGCGGTGTCGACATCTTCGGCGGCGCCGGCCTCGTGGCCGGCGTGGTCGTCGCATCGTTCATCCTCGGTTGGCTGACTCCCGGGCTGCTCCAGGACGGCGTCGGCGACACCGTGACGAACATGTCGATCGGCGTCCTGCTGCTCGTGTCGCTGACCGTCAAGGGCATCACAGACCGCCGGCAGGGCGGCTCGTTTCGCGAGCGGCTGCGCGGGCGTTTCGACACCGCGGCGCCAACCGCGCCGCCAACGGCGCCCGACACACCATGAACTTGCCACGTATCACCAAAACACGATGGAGGAGGAGTAAATATGTTGCAAGTAGTTCATAAATGGAGTACCCGCACCCGGATCGCTGCGGCGACCGGCGCAGTGGCCTTGGCTGCTGCGGGCGCGGCATTCGGCACCATCGGCACAACGGCTGCGACAGCGAAGAGCAAGTGCATCAAGCTCGCGCTCGAGTTCAAGCTGCAGGGCCTGCCGGTGTTCGAGGCAAACCAGAAGGGCGTCAACGAGGCCGCGAAGGCGTATGGCATCTGCACGCCCGTGGCCTACGGTGGGCCGGCGACTGCGTCGGCGACCGGCCAGGTTACGGACATCCAGGCGGACATCGCGAAGCACGTCAACGTGATCGCGCTGACGTCCGATGACCCGGCCGTCCCAGCGCCCGCGCTGAAGCAGGCGATGAAGGCCGGCATCAAGGTCATCACGTTCGATTCAGACGTGCCTTCGGCGCGTAGCTTCTTCATTCAGGACACCGCGTACAACACGATCGCGCAGGGCGTGATCAACGCGGCCGTCAAGTTTGCAGGGTCGAGCGCCGAGCTGGGCATCATGTCGTCGACGACGACCGCGACGATCCAGCTCGCCTGGATCAAGGCCATGGAGGCCTACGTCTCGGCGAAGTATCCGAACATCACGTGGGCGCCGATCGGCTACGGACAGTCCGACACAGCGACTTCGCTGCAGCAGGCTGAGGCGATGATTCACCAGAACCCGAACCTGAAGGCGATCCTGCCGATCGACGGTGCTGCCGTCGTCGGTACGGCTGAGGCCGTTTCGGATCTCGGCGACTCCGGCAAGATCGGCGTCTTCGGGATCGGCGACCCGCTGCCGAACCAGACGTACTTCGCCAACGGCTCACTCCAGGGCCTTGAGCTCTGGAACGAAATTGGCCAGGGCGAGATGATCGACTGCGTGTCGGCTCTGGCCGTTGCCAACAAGATCAAGGCCGGTAGCACGTTCAAGTGCGCGCACGGCCCGAGTGGCGGGCTGGTCGCCGGTCCGGACAAGTGGACCGTCGCGAAGTCGACGAACGCCACCACCGGTGCGAACAAGAACACGATCATATTCTCGGATCCGCTCCTGTTCACACCAGCGAATTACAAGCAGTACAACTTCTAGAACGCAGTGTTGGGCCGGCCGAGCGACGGGGAGCCCGGCCGGTCCCAACCCCTCCTAGGCACTCAACGTGTGGCCGGCCTGCGGGCCGGCCACACAAGGGTGCTCACCCCGCCGCGAGCTGCCCGCAGGCCGCGGCGATGTCGCGCCCGCGGGTGAGGCGCACGGTCACGCGCAGGCCCCGGCTCTCGAGCGCGGCGCGGAACGCTCCGATCGCCTCGCGCCCGGAGCCCACGTAGAGCGAGTCGGTCGGGTTGTAAGGGATCAGGTTGACCTTGAACGCCTCGCGCGGCGAGAGCACCCGGGCGAGCTCCAGGGCATGCTCGTGACTGTCGTTGACGGCGCCGAGCATCACGTACTCGATGAAGACCGATCGCCTGGTCGCGGCGTAGTGTGCGCGGCAGGCTTCGAGCACGTCAGCCAGCGGATAGCGCTCGTTGACAGCCATCAGCTGGCTGCGCAGCGCGTCCTCGGCGGCGTGTAGCGAGAGCGCCAGGCGCAGCGGCAAGCCGGATGCTGTCAAGCGCTCGATGCCGGGGATCCAGCCGACCGTCGAGATCGCCGTGCGGCGGTTGGCGATCCCGAGCGCCGGTAACAGCTCGCACGCTGCGAGGACCGCGTCGAGGTTCATCATCGGCTCGCCCATGCCCATAAACACCGCGTGGTCGATCGCCCAGCGACGCCGGAAATGGAGCGCCTGGTCGACGATCTCGTCGCAGGTCAAGTTGCGCGCGAAGCGCATCCGCCCGGTCGCACAGAACGTGCAGGTCAGCGGGCAGCCGGACTGCGAGGAGATGCAGAGCGAGCGGCGGCCGTCGCGGTAGCGCATCAGGACTGCCTCCACCGGATGCCCGTCGCCGGTGCGAAGGAGCGCCTTGACAGTGCCGTCGAGTGCGAGCGCCTCTTGCTCCAGCGACAGCGTGCTCAGCGCAACGCGCTGCTCGAGCGTCGCGCGCAACCCGGCCGGCAGGTTCGTCATCTCGCCGTATGAGCCGGCGCCACGCGCGAGCCACTCCCACACCTGCCCGGCGCGGTAGGACGGCTCGCCGATATCGGCGAGCGTTCCTTGCAACAGATCGAGGTCCACCCGCCTATGGTTGCAACAGTGCGACTCGCCAAGTACCTGGCCCACTCCGGGGTCGCGTCGCGGCGCGCCGCGACGGAGATCGTCCGCGCAGGCCGCGTGCGCGTAGACGGCGTATTCGAGCTCGATCCAGCCCGCCAGATCACGACCCAGCGGGTCGAGCTCGACGGTGCCCCGCTCGCCGGCCCGGAGGAGCTCGTCGTCTACGCGCTCAACAAGCCTGCGGGCGTCGTCTCGACGGCGCGCGGGCGCCCCGGACGGTCGACCGTCGTCGAGCTGATCGACCACGAGACGCGCCGCCTCTACCCGGTCGGGAGGCTCGACGCCGCGACGACCGGCCTGATCCTGCTGACGAACGACGGCGAGCTGGCGAACCTGCTCACGCACCCGCGCTACGAGGTGCCGAAGACCTACCGCGCGACGCTCGCCGGCGGATCGGTCTCGAGCCGTGCGATCGCCGCGCTCGAGCGAGGTATCGAGCTCGACGACGGACGCACGGCGCCGGCCGCGGTCAAGCTCGTCGCGCCGGACGTGATCGAGATCGAGATCCACGAGGGTCGCAAGCGGCAGGTGCGGCGGATGTGCGAGGCGGTCGGCCACCCTGTAAGGGCGCTCGAGCGCGTCCGCTTCGGCTCGCTCGAGCTTGGACGGCTCCCCGCGGGCGCGCACCGGTTGCTCTCGCAGAGCGAAGTCGAGCAGCTCCGCGCGCAGGCGCGGCGGTAGGGTGGCGCGATGAGCACCGAGCGGCTCTTCGCCCTGCGCGGCGCGACGAGCGTCGAGGCCAACACGGCCGAGGCGATCCTCGCCGCGACCGAGGCGCTGATGGGCGAGTTGATCTCCCGCAACACGCTCAACATCGAGCGGATCGTCAGCTGCATCTTCACCGCCACCGACGACCTCGACGCGGCATTCCCAGCGCTCGCCGCGCGGCACCTCGGCTTCGAGCGCGTGCCGTTGCTCTGCACGCGCGAGCTCAACGTCCCCGGCTCGCTTCAGAGCGTGATCCGAGTGCTGCTCCACTACTACGCGTCGGCCGACCACACGGCGCGCCATGTGTACCTCGGGGA
>DATAJI010000038.1:0-3336 GCA_036262195.1 Solirubrobacteraceae bacterium | reverse complement strand
AGCGCCAGCGTCGAAACGATGCAGCCACTACTCCCGAGCCTGCGATATTCCATGCTCTACCTCCGTCTGGTCGCGATCGTCGCGAGCCTACTCGCCAGCCTCCGGCAGCGCAGCGAGCAGGCCCCTCGAGCGGGCGCGGACGGCTCGCTGGTGCCGCGGAGGCGCCTACACGTACCGATCCAGACATCGGGCGCCCCCGGACCGCGCGTGGCCTGTCGCGCGAAACGCGGCAACGTACGGCGGGGCGACGGGCGGCGCCTTGAGGACGGGAGCGTCGGCAAGGGATTCCGGCTGGCTCACGCTCCCGATGTCGGTGCCTGTGTAGCGTTGGCACGCGGGCTCATCGCTGGCCGAGGAAGACGTTCCGGCGGCGCTCTCGCTTCGTAGTGAAGCGCTTTGCGCGCGGCGCGGGGCCGGTCGACTCGCGAACGATGAGCTCTGCTGGGACGAGATTCTGACGCGGCGTCGTCTCCTTGCCCGTGAGCTTGTCGATCAGAATTTCGGCTGCTAGGCGGCCCGCTTCGAAAGCCGGCCAGTCGACGCCCGTGAGCGCTGGGGTCAGCACCTCGGCAAACTGGGCCGCGATCACCGAGACGACGGAGAACTCGTCGGGGACGCGGAGGTCGGCCGCGCGGAGGGCGCCGAGCAGGCCGGTGAACTGCCAGCCGGTCGTGATCGCAGCCGTGCATTCGGGCTCTGAGGACAGAAGCCGGGAGGCGATCGCGAATGCGTCGCGCGGAGTGTGTGAGGACGGGACGTGGATACCGCGGATGCCGAGGTCGGGCGTTCGGCTCTCGAAGACGTCGCGGGCGATCAGCGCTGCCATGTAGCCGGCCGCGAGCAGGTCGGGTGCGAAATTGAAGAGCGCGACACACGTATGCCCTAGCCGCGCGAGGTGGGCGAGGCTCGTTTCGATGGCGCCGCCGAAGTCCAGGTCGACATAGCTGATGCCGGCCAGCTCGCCTGTTCTGCCGATCAGCGAGAACGGGTAGCCCGCCGCCTTCAGCCGTTCGATGCGTGGGTCTTCGCGCAGTGTCTCCATCAAGATGACGCCGTCCGCGCGACCCTGCGCGACGAGCTGTGTGACAGCCTCCGGATCGGTTAACGCGGTAGAGAGGAGCAGGCCATAATCGCTTGCGCTCGTTGCCTGCGTTGCTCCGGCGACGAACGTCTGCTGGATCGGCACAAGCTGCCATTGCGGCGAAGGGAGGTAGAGCGCGATCGTGTGCGAAGCGCCGCTAGCCAGGGCACGGGCCGGCCCGTGCGGCCGGTAGTCGAGCTCCTCGATCGCCTCGAGGACGCGCTCGCGCATCTGCTGCGAGACGGAACGCTTGCCGCTCAGCACGTACGAGACCGTGCTCAGCGCGACGCCCGCACGCTCGGCGATCTCCGCCATTGTCGCCGGTCTGCCGTCGGCCATTCCTGGGATTCTCGCACCGCTTCCGGCCTGCCCGTACTGTGGGCCTTGGTGGAAGCGCTTCGCTGGCGCTCAACGCCGGAGCTGTCGGGCGGTGTGCGGCGTTCCTGTCGCGTTGCGCCAGCCGCTCCAGGCTAGGGCACGACCGCACACCGCGGGCTCGAGCCGGCGGTGTCGAAGCGCTTCGATCTAGACAGCCACGATTGTACCTGGTACTGTCGAAGCGCTTCGACAGTACGTCGAGGCGACGACCTCTGAGGAGAGGGTGTGACATCGGTTCAGACACTCGGCGCGGCCGCGGTGCCAACAGCTTCTGCGCACGTGCGACTCCGCCCGATCGACGGCGGCGGCGTCGTCATTCGCGACGGGCTGCTCGCTGACCGTCAACGTGTCAACCGGGAGATCACGCTTCTTCGCGGAGCTGAGGAGCTAGAGCGCGCCGGGACGTTCGACAATCTGCGGATCGCGGCGGGCTTGATGTCGGGCGAGCGGCGCGGCATGGTCTTCAGCGATTCAGACGTCTACAAGTGGCTCGAGGCCCTCGCCTGGGAGATCGGACGCGCGCCGTCCCCAGAGCTCGAGGCCCTCGCGCGCGAGACGATCGACCTCGTCGCTGCAGCACAAGAGCCTGACGGCTACCTGAACAGCTGGTGCCAGGTCGTCGATCCGGACTGGCGCTGGACCGACATGAAGATGGGCCACGAGCTCTACTGCGCGGGCCATCTCATCCAGGCTGGAGTCGCATTCGCGCGAGCGACGGGCGACACATCCCTGCTCACGGTTGCTTGTCGCTTCGCTGATCTCATCGATGAGTCATTTGGCAGCGACGCGCGGATAGCCATCGACGGGCATCCGGGGATCGAGGTAGCGCTCGTCGAGCTTTACCGGCAGACGGGGGCGAGTCGCTACCTGAAGCTCGCGGACACGCTCACGACCCGTCGAGGCGCCGGAATGTTTGCCGGCGATCGCTTCGATCTCAGCTACTACCAGGACGCCGAGCCCGTCCGCGGCGCGCGCTCGATGGCCGGCCACGCTGTGCGCGCGCTCTACCTGGCGGCCGGCGTGACCGACCTCTACACCGAGACCGGCGACGCTGAGCTTCTTGCGTCGATGCTGCTGCAGTGGGACGAGCTGGCCTCGAAGAAGACCTACCTGACCGGCGGCATCGGCTCGCGCCACGACGGCGAGGCGATCGGCGATCCCTACGAGCTGCCTCCTGACCGCGCCTACTGCGAGACCTGCGCGGCGATTGCCAGCATCATGTGGAACTGGCGGTTGCTCCTGGTCACCGGCCAGAGCCATTTCGCGGACCTGCTCGAGCGGACGCTCTACAACGGCTTCCTCTCGGGTCTCTCGCTCGACGGCGGCTCGTTCTTCTACACGAACCCGCTGCAGTCGCGGAACGGCAAGCGCCGCCACAGCTGGCACCCGGTTGCCTGCTGCCCGCCTAACATCATGCGCCTGCTCGCCTCGCTGCACCACTACCTCGCTACGACGAGCGACAGTGGCGTGCAGCTCCACCAGTATGCGTCCTCGACGATCCGTGCTGTCGTGTCGGAGGCAGGAACCGTCGAGCTGGCGGTCGAGACGGGCTACCCGTGGTCGGGGTCCGTCATCGTCGAGGTGGTCGCCTGCGGCGACGCTGAGTGGACACTCTCGCTCCGGGTGCCGGGCTGGGCGCGCGGCGCCGTCCTCGACGGCCAGCCGGTCGCGTCGGGCTACGCGGAGCTGACGCGGCGCTGGCGCGCCGGCGATCGCGTCGTTCTGGAGCTTGACGTTTCGCCCAGGCTGACGGCGCCGAATCCGAGGATCGACGCGGTTCGCGGCTGTCTCGCGCTCGAGCGCGGGCCGGTCGTCTACTGCTTTGAGGACGGCGACCTCCCGGCGGGCGTGAGCCTCGCCGACGTCGCGCTGCAGAC